>NZ_BADD01000604.1 GCF_000333455.1 Rhodopseudomonas sp. B29 | reverse complement strand
CTTTCGCAGCCTCGACATTCGCGAACTGTCCGAGAGCCGCGCCCGCGAGCCGGCGGCGCGGATCGCCGAGGAGGCCGGCGCAATTCAGGCTCTCATTCCCGCAGATGCAGCACTGGTGGTACTGGACGAAACCGGCCGCAGCATGCCGAGCGCGGCCTTCGCCGCCCAGCTTGGGCAGTGGCGCGATCAGGCGGTCTCGGATACCGTTTTCGTGATCGGCGGCGCGGACGGACTTTCGCCTGAATTGCGGCGCAAGGCCAAGCTGTGCCTGTCGTTCGGTGCGGCCACTTGGCCACATCAGATGGTCCGGGTGATGCTGCTCGAGCAACTCTACCGGGCCGCTACGATACTGGCGGGCCATCCTTATCACCGTGCTTAGAAGGCGCCTACGCGACCCGATGCGTCCATCAACGCTCCGAGCCCCGCTTTGCCGGGACGACGCCTCAGCCGGACGCGGCGTGGCCGCGCTATTGTCGGCGGCTCTGGTGTCGGGGCTGGTCTGGGCCGATGCGACGATCGCGATCGCACAGACGCCGGCTCCGCCGCCTTCGACGCCCCCGCTCACCGCCGACCTGATCCGCCAGCGCGAGCAGGAGCTCGAAGCCGCCCGCGCCCAGCAGAAAAGCGCGGCCGAGCAGCAGGACAAGCTCAAGGCGGATCTGGCGGCGATCGGCGCCGACCGCGCCAAGCTCAATCAGGAATTGATCGATGTCGCCGCCAAGGTGCGCGCCGTCGAAACCAGGATCGCCGACACTGAAGCGCGGCTAAAGCCGCTCGATGCCCGCGAAGCCGAAGTGCGCGGCTCGCTGGAGCGTCGCCGCGACCAGATCGGCGAGGTGCTGGCAGCATTGCAGCGCGCCGGCCGCCGCGCACCACCGGCGCTGCTGGTCCGCCCCGAAGACGCGCTGGAATCGCTGCGCACCGCGATCCTGCTCGGCTCGGTGGTGCCGGACCTGCGCGCCCGTGCCGACAAGCTCGCCACCGATCTCGGCGAGCTGATCGCCGTCCGCAAGGCGATCGCGGCAGAGCGCGACAAGCTCGCCGCCGACCACGCCAGCCTGACCGCCGACCAGACCCGCCTGGCCGCCTTCGTCGACGAGCGCCAGCGCAAGCAGGCCGCGGTCGAGAAGGATATCGAATCCGAACGCGGCCGTGCCCTGACGCTGTCCCGGCAGGTCGACAGCCTGCAGGGGCTGATCGCCAAAATGGAACAGGAACTAAAGAGCGCCGCCAAGGCCGCAGCGACCGCCAACCAGAAGGGCGCTCCGATGGCCAATCTGGCAGCGCTGAAGGACCCCGGCCGGCTCAGCCCCGCGATCGCCTTCGCGTCCGCCAAGGGCATGCTGGCGCTTCCGGTCAACGGCAGCAAGATCCGCGATTTCGGCCGCCCCGACGGCGTCGGCGGCACAGAGCGCGGCATCTCGATCGCCACTCGTCCGGGTTCACAGGTCACAACTCCGTGCGACGGCTGGGTCGTCTACGCCGGGCCGTTTCGCTCCTATGGTCAACTCTTGATCCTCAACGCCGGTGGCGGGTATCATGTTTTGATCGCCGGGATGGAGCGCATATCGGTCAATATCGGCCAGTTCGTGCTCACGGGGGAGCCGGTCGCAACCATGGGATCGACGTCGCAGGTCGCGTCGCTACTAGCGGCGAATGTCAGCCAGCCCGTGCTCTATATCGAGTTCCGGAAGGACGGCACCCCCATAGACCCCGGCCCGTGGTGGGCCGCAAACGAAGGCGAAAAGGTTCGCGGATGATGCGCAAGACTTCGGTAATTCTGCTCAGCGCCGTCACGGGTGCTGCGCTGACTCTCTTCGCCACGCAGCCGCGTGCCGTGCTGATGGGGTCGAGCGCGCGCGCCGCGACCTCCGACACGTATCGCCAGCTCAATCTGTTCGGCGACGTGTTCGAGCGCGTGCGCAGCGACTATGTCGAGAAGCCGGACGACTCCAAGCTGATCGAGTCGGCGATCAGCGGCATGCTCAGCGGCCTCGATCCGCATTCTAGCTACATGGACGCCAAGAGCTTCCGCGACATGCAGGTGCAGACCCGCGGCGAGTTCGGCGGCCTCGGCATCGAAGTCACCATGGAAGACGGCCTGATCAAGGTGGTGTCGCCGATCGACGACACCCCGGCATCGAAGGCCGGCGTCATGGCCAACGACATCATCACCACGCTCGACGACGAGCCGGTGCAGGGCCTGACCCTGAACCAGGCGGTCGAGAAGATGCGCGGCCCGATCAACACCAAGATCAAGCTCAAGATCGTCCGCAAGGGCCAGGACAATCCGATCGAAGTGACGCTGGTGCGCGACAACATCCGCGTCCGCTCGGTGCGCGCTCACGTCGAAGCCGGCGACATCGGCTACATCCGCATCACCACCTTCAACGAGCAGACCACCGAAGGCTTGAAGAAGGAGATCGGCAATCTCACCAACCAGATCGGCGCCGACAAGCTGAAGGGCTTCATCCTCGATCTGCGCAACAATCCGGGCGGCCTGCTCGAAGAAGCCGTCACCGTGTCCGACACTTTCCTGGATCGCGGCGAGATCGTCTCCACCCGCGGCCGCAATGCCGAAGAGACCCAGCGCCGCTCCGCCCGTCCGGGCGACCTGACCAAGGGCAAGCCGCTGATCGTGCTGATCAACGGCGGCTCCGCCTCGGCCTCGGAAATCGTCGCTGGCGCGCTGCAGGATCACAAGCGGGCGACGCTGGTCGGCACCCGCTCGTTCGGCAAGGGTTCGGTCCAGACCATCATCCCGCTCGGCAGCGGCAATGGCGCGCTGCGCCTGACCACGGCGCGTTACTACACGCCGTCCGGCAAGTCGATTCAGGCCAAGGGCATCACCCCGGATATCGAGGTGCTGCAGGACGTGCCGGACGATCTGAAGGCGCGGACCGACACCAAGGGCGAGGCTTCGCTGCGCGGCCATCTGAAGGGCTCCGATGGCGACGAGAAGACCGGCTCGCAGTCCTATGTGCCGCCGGACGCCAAGGACGACAAGGCGCTGAAGACGGCGGACGATCTGCTGCACGGCATCAAGGCCAACGCCTCCAACACGACGACGGACGACAAGGCCACTGGCGACAAGGCGGCGGTCGACAAGCCGGCCAACAAGGCGGCGAACTGATCGCTGCCAAACAGCAGGTTCGAAGTTCCCGAGGGCGGCCGCGAGGCCGCCCTTTTGATTTGACGGATGATGAAGCGCGCATCCGCCGACCCGAATATGCCGCCCCACCGGCGGCCTGCTGCCGTCCCCGACCTGCGGCGTGGTATCGTCCGCCAAGTGATTCGGGAGCATTGCGGCCGTGACGGCGGACGAACTGAGCACACCGCTGGGTCAAAAGCGTCCCCGCCGGCGCAAGTTTCGGCTGCCATTCACCGCCACCCAGGCGATCGCCGCGCTGCTCGGTGTGTTTCTCCTGGCCTTCCTCGGCTTTGCGATCTTCGGGCGCAATCAGCTCGGCGGAGAACCGGTCGCTCATCTCGAGATCAAGCCGGCACCGGATGATGCCAAGCCGGCGGAAGCCAAGCCCGAGCACGGCGGAAAGCCGGCTGAACCCGCCGCCAAGGCCGAGGACAAAAAAGACGCCGCGGCCGCCGGTCAGAAGACCATCACCATCATCGATGGCTCCAGCGGGGCTCGCCAAAACGTCGTGATCCCCTCCTCGGGCGGTGATGACAAGGCCGCCGAGCCGGGCGATCCTAGAGCCGCGCCGCCGGTCTCGAGCGGCATCAACCCCAAGCTGCTCGAACAATCCCGTTACGGCATGATCCCGGTTGCGGCCGGCGGCCTGAAGCCGTTCACCGCTTACGCGGCGGCGACCGACGCGGACCGCGCCAAGGCTGCCAAGATGCCGACCGTCGCGATCGTCATCACTGGTCTCGGCATCGGTGCGGCGCGCAGCAATGAGGCGGTGGTGAAGCTGCCCGCCGCCGTGGCTCTGGCGTTCACGCCCTATGGCTCCGACCCCGGCAAGCTGGTGGACGCCGCACGGGTGGCCCGGCACGAAGTGCTGCTGCAGATCCCGATGGAGCCGTTCGACTATCCGGACAATGATCCGGGTCCGCAGACACTGCTGGCCTCGGCGGCGCCGGAGCAGAATATCGACCGCCTGACCTGGCATCTCAGCCGCTTCCAGGGCTATGTCGGCATCTCCAACTTCATGGGCGGCAAGTTCGTCGCCACAGACGCGGCGATGCAGCCGATCATCCGCGACGCCGCCCGCCGCGGCCTCGGCTATCTCGACGACGGCACCGCGCCGCGCAGCGTCGCCGGCACGCTGGCCCAGTCGATGGCGATGCCGTTCGGGCGCGCCGACCTGACCATCGACGCTGTGCCGACCGGGGCCGAGATCGACAAGGCGCTCGCGCGTCTCGAAGCAATTGCCAAAGAGCGCGGAAACGCCATCGGCGTGGCCACCGCGCTGCCCATCAGCATCGAACGAATTGTCAATTGGAGCAAAGCGTTGGAAAGCCGTGGGATACTGCTTGTGCCATTGACAATAGCGATGACGAAATCAAAATCATGAACGATCGATCGGCCGCGGACGCGACCGGGCCGATCGACGAGAGGTTCTGACGGAATGACACGCTATGACGAGCTGCCCTATCGAACCTGCGTCGGCGTGGCGCTGATCAATCGGGCAGGGCTCGTCTTCATCGGCCGCCGTGCCGGTGGCATCGAACATGTCGACGACACCCATGTCTGGCAGATGCCTCAAGGCGGCGTCGATCCCGGCGAAGACACCTGGGATGCCGCCAGGCGTGAACTGTTCGAGGAAACCAACGTCCGCTCGGTCGAGAAGATCGGCGAGGTGCCGGACTGGCTGATCTACGACATCCCGCGCACCGTCGCAGGCCGCGCCTGGAAGGGTCGCTATCGCGGCCAGCGGCAGAAATGGTTCGCGCTGCGCTTCACCGGTTCGGACAGCGAAATCAACGTCTCCAGCCCCGGCGGCGGCGTCCACAAGCCGGAGTTCACGTCCTGGCGCTGGGAGCCGATGCAGAACCTCCCGGAACTGATCGTGCCGTTCAAGCGGCCGGTCTACGAACGCGTCGTGCAGGAATTTTCGCAGCTTGCGGTGGCGGTGTAGTAAGGCTGGCGGCGGGCTTACTATCAGTGCCGCCACACACCGCAGCCGTCATCCTGAGGTGCGCACTCTTGCGCGCCTCGAAGGATGACCACCACGGGCAATTTCTCTGAACTAATCGCCGACTCAACGAAGGCCGTGCGTTGCCGTCGTCCTTCGAGGCTCGCTGCGCTCGCACCTCAGGATGACGGCTGCAATGGGCCGCAGGTAATCAACCAGCCATCGCCTGCTGCAGAATATGGTCGCAGTGCGCCTTCAGCGTGTGGTGCGTCAGCACGTGGCTGCGGCCGGCGAGGGCCATGTCGCGCAGCTTGTCCTTGTCGGACAGCGCCGCCTGCACGGCGCGGGCGAGGCCGCCGGGTTCGATGTCGTAGTACACGCCGTGAAGACCCGGTAGCAGCGGCGCGTGGCGCAGGATGGTGGGATTGTTCATCACCGGCACGGTCTGGACGATCGGCGCTTCGTAGTGCCGATAGCAATCCCAGCCCATGCCTTCCGGCGACCAAGCCAGCCACGATTGCGACATCCGCTCCATGAACGCATCGTAGGGCAGCCGCTCGGTCGGCTGATCGATGCGGACGCCCTGGGCGCGCAGATGCTCGAGTTCGGCGAGACCGGCTTCGCGCACGGTCGAATTGCCGTCGACGGCGCCGACGAAAAACAGGTCGTGCGTCTTCTCCGGGAACGGCGCGTCGCGCCATTTCGCGTCGAAGCGATATTGCGGCAACGAGATCGGCCGCAGCTTGCCGATCCGCTGCTTCCATTTCGGATTGCGCCGGTAGCGCAGCGTCGGCAGATGTGGATGCGCGCTGCCGTACAGCACCTGCCATGCATCGGCCGGCAGCTCGCGCTTGAAGAACAGCTTGGCCTTATCGAGCAGGAACACGCTGCTCTTCGAGATGCCGAAGGAGTCGTCCATCTCGACCGCGACCAGCGGCACCGGCACCTTGGCATAGCGCAGGATCGCCGGGCCGAATTGGCGGGAGATCGACGCCCAAGGGTCGGTCGGCGTGTAGAAGATGCCGCGGGTCCAATAGCGCGGGTGCCACGGCGAATAGCGCAACGTGTTGACCACGACGACATCATAGCGGCCTTCGCCGGCGGCCCGCAGCTCACGCAGTACACGCGTCGGCGTCGACCAGCCGTCGAGCGGTCCGAAATCGTCGGTCGGGCGCATCGCGGTCCACAGACAGGTGGTGCGCTCGGGATATTGCAGTTTGAAGTAGCCGCCGCCGATCTCGAGGATGCGAAGCTGGGAGGTGTCCACGGACGCGGTCATGCGCGAAATCGCCTGCGGGTGGTGCAAAGATGCGGATGAGGGCAGAGCGATCGCGGATGCCGCCTTGCGCGCGAATGTGCCCGGCACCGGCCGGTTGGCGGCTTGCCTAGCATGGGGTTTCTTGCCATTCAATGCGGCGGCAGAAGCTCGCCGCGGCTCCGCGACGCGCTCGATTCACACGCAAAGGCAATGGGTTATGCGCGCTTCGCGCGACCGCCCAGGTTGCCGGGACAAGCGATGCGACAGTCAAGGCGAATTCTGGTCAGCGGCGGAGCCGGTTTCATCGGCTCGCATCTGTGCGACAAGCTCCTGGCCGAAGGCCACGAGGTGCTGTGCGTCGATAATTACTTCACCGGCTGGCGGCGCAACATCGAGCATCTGGTGAACACGCCGCGCTTCGAGGTGATGCGCCACGACGTCACCTTCCCGCTCTATGTCGAAGTCGACGACATCTACAATCTCGCCTGCCCGGCCTCACCGATCCACTACCAGCACGACCCGGTGCAGACGCTGAAGACCAGCGTGCACGGCGCCATCAACATGCTGGGCTTGGCCAAGCGGACACGCGCCAAGATCTTCCAGGCTTCGACCAGCGAAGTCTATGGCGACCCGACCGTGCATCCGCAAACCGAGGACTATTGGGGCAACGTCAATCCACGCGGCATCCGCGCCTGCTACGACGAAGGCAAGCGTGCCGCCGAAACGCTGTTCTTCGATTATCACCGCCAGCACAAGGTGCGCATCAAGGTCGCGCGGATCTTCAACACCTACGGGCCGCGGATGCATCCGAACGACGGGCGCGTGGTGTCGAACTTTATCGTCCAGGCACTGCAGAACGCCGACATCACGCTGTACGGGGACGGCAGCCAGACGCGCTCGTTCTGCTACGTCACCGACCTGCTCGACGGCATCGCCCGGCTGATGGCGACCGGTGAAGACTTCATCGGCCCGGTCAATCTCGGTAACCCGGTTGAATTCAGCATCCGCGAACTGGCGGAGCGGGTGATCGCGCTGACAGGTTCGAAATCGAAGCTGATCTATCTACCGCTGCCGTCGGACGATCCGAAGCAGCGCCAGCCCGACATCGCGCTGGCACGGCGTGAGCTCGGCTGGGAGCCGAAGGTGGCGCTGGAAGATGGGCTGAAGGAGACCATCGCTTACTTCCGCACATTGCTGGCGTCGTGAGCATGCGCGACGTTGCAGCGCTGCCGTATCGGCGCAACGTCGGCATCGCGCTGTTCAGCGCGCAGGGCCAGGTGCTGATCGGCCGCCGCTTTCGTGACGACGGACCGGAGATCGTGCTGCCGGGCCTCGAATGGCAGATGCCGCAGGGCGGCATCGACGAAGGCGAAGAGCCAGCCGTCGCGGTGATGCGTGAGCTGTGGGAAGAGACCGGCGTCACCAAGGCCGAGATCATCGGTGAGACCGATTGGGTGACTTACGACTTCCCACCCTACGATGGCCCACCCCATCGATTGGCAATCTTTCGCGGCCAGCGCCAGAAGTGGTTTGCGCTGCGATTTTTAGGTGATGAGTCCGAGATCGATCCGCTCGCCGTGCGCAACGACATGCCGCCGGAATTCGATGCGTGGCGCTGGGAGCGGCTCGATAGGGTCGCGGATCTCGTGGTACCGTTCCGGCGCGAGGTGTATCGCGAAGTAGCGAGTAGCTTCGCGCGCTTCGCGACGTCTCAAGATTAGCTCGAGGCCCTTTCAACACGAGCCGTCATGCGCGGGCTTGGCCCGCGCATCCATCACTCTTCGGAAGAAGATGGATTGCCGGGTCAAGCCCTGCAATGACGTCTTGGTAGAGCGTTAGTCTAAAACGAAACGGCCGGGCGGGGCCCGGCCGTTCGAAACTACTAACTCCGCCCGCGGCTCAGTGCATCGCAGTCGTCGACAGCTGGCGCTGGACGTCGCGGAAGTGGTCGAGGCGTTCGATGGCGCTGTCGAGTTCAACGCCGGGGGCGCGCGGCAGCTGCTGCTCCATCGTCTGGATGGTGGCGGCAAACTCCTGCAGGTCCATGTCGGGCGCCGCGGTGGCGACGTCGGCCAGCACGGTGAGACCCTTCTCGGAGACTTCGGCGATGCCGCCGAGCACCACGATCTTCTTCTGGTTGCCGCCGGCCGTCACCGTGAGGATGCCTGGACGGATCACCGACACCACCGGAGCGTGGCCGGCGAGCACGCCGAAATCACCCTCGGCGCCGGGAATGTCGACCTGATCGACCTCGCCCGAGAAGGCGATTTGTTCCGGCGAAACCAGATCGAAGTGGAAGGTGGCCATTCTCGCTGCTCTCTCTGCGGTCACCCGCGGGCCTGACCCGCGGGTCCATCAGTCAAAACATCTTAAGCGATGGATGGCCGGGTCGAGCCCGGCCATGACGTGCGGTGGTTAGCTTAGGCCGCTTCCGCAGCCAGCTTCTTGCCCTTCTCGACGGCTTCTTCGATGGCGCCGACCATGTAGAACGCCGCTTCCGGCAGGTGGTCGTACTTGCCTTCGCAGATCGCGCGGAAGCCCTTGATGGTATCGGCGAGTTCGACGAACTTGCCCGGCGAGCCGGTGAAGATTTCGGCGACGAAGAACGGCTGCGACAGGAAGCGCTCGATCTTGCGGGCGCGGGCCACCGCGAGCTTGTCCTCTTCGGACAGTTCGTCCATGCCCAGAATGGCGATGATGTCCTGCAGCGACTTGTACTTCTGCAGCACCTGCTGAACCATACGGGCGGTCTGGTAGTGCTCTTCGCCGACGATCAGCGGCGACAGCATGCGCGAGGTCGAGTCGAGCGGGTCCACCGCCGGGTAGATGCCCTTTTCCGAGATCGCGCGGTTGAGCACGGTCGTCGCGTCCAAGTGGGCGAACGAGGTGGCGGGCGCCGGGTCGGTCAAGTCGTCGGCCGGCACGTAGATCGCCTGCACCGAAGTGATCGAGCCCTTGTTGGTCGTGGTGATGCGCTCCTGCAGCGCGCCCATGTCGGTCGCGAGCGTCGGCTGATAACCCACCGCCGAAGGAATACGGCCGAGCAGCGCCGAAACTTCCGAGCCCGCCTGGGTGAAGCGGAAGATGTTGTCGACGAAGAACAGCACGTCCTGGCCCTGGTCGCGGAAATGTTCGGCAACGGTCAGACCCGACAGCGCGACGCGGGCGCGGGCGCCGGGCGGCTCGTTCATCTGGCCGTACACCAGGGCGCACTTGGAGCCTTCGCCGCCGCCCTTCTTGTTGACGCCGGATTCGATGAACTCGTGATAGAGGTCGTTACCTTCGCGGGTCCGCTCGCCGACGCCGGCGAACACCGAGTAACCACCGTGCGCCTTGGCGACGTTGTTGATCAGTTCCTGAATCAGCACGGTCTTGCCGACGCCGGCGCCGCCGAACAGGCCAATCTTGCCGCCCTTGGCGTAGGGCGCCAGCAGGTCGACGACCTTGATGCCGGTGACGAGAATTTCAGCTTCGGTCGACTGGTCGGTGTAGGTCGGGGCTTCGGCGTGGATCGGGCGCAGGCCCTCGTTGGCAACCGGGCCCTGTTCGTCGACCGGCTCGCCGATGACGTTCATGATGCGGCCGAGCGTGCCGAGGCCAACCGGCACCATGATGGGCGAGCCGGTGTCGGTGACTTCCTGGCCGCGCACCAGACCTTCGGTGGTGTCCATCGCGATGGTGCGGACGGTCGATTCGCCGAGATGCTGGGCGACTTCGAGCACCAGGCGGTTGCCGCCGTTCTTGGTCTCGATCGCGTTCAGAATGGCCGGCAGGTGGCCTTCGAACTGCACGTCGACGACGGCGCCGATGACCTGGGTGATGCGTCCGG
>NZ_BADD01000605.1 GCF_000333455.1 Rhodopseudomonas sp. B29 | reverse complement strand
TCGATGTTCAGGCGGGATCTTTTCCGGGCGCACGGCGACCCGGCACGGCCCGGCCGGCCGCGTTGGTCCTGGCGCCGGATCGCACGGTCGAACACCTCGATCCGCCCATCGGCCTGCACTGTCCCGGGCAGCACGTTGATCTTCGGGCTGCCGATGAATTCGGCGACGCGGATGTCGCGCGGGTTGTCGTAGACGTCGCTCGGCGTGCCGACCTGCACCAGCTCGCCGCCGATCATCACGGCGATGCGGCTGGACATCGTCATGGCTTCGGCCTGGTCGTGCGTGACGTAGATGAAGGTGGCCTGCAGGCGGCGATGCAGCTGCGCGATCTCGGCGCGCATGTGCACGCGCAGCTTGGCATCGAGGTTGGACAGCGGCTCGTCGAACAGAAACGCCACCGGCTCGCGGACCAGGGCGCGGCCGACCGCGACCCGCTGGCGCTGGCCGCCGGACAGCTGTCCCGGCTTGCGGGCCAGCAACGGGGTGATCTCGAGGTGGTCCGCGACGCGCTCGACGTCCGCCCGGATGCCGCGCTCGACGCGATAGCGGTTGGGCAGCAGACGGCCGAGAACGGGTAGTCGCTCGATCGTCTTCAGCCGCTTCATCCGCAGCGGCACCGCGATGTTGTCGAACACGCTGAGATGCGGATACAGCGCGTAGGATTGAAACACCATCGCCAGGTTGCGCGCGCTCGGCCGCACGTGATCGACGCGCTGGCCGCCGATCCGCACTTCGCCGCTCGTCTGCTGCTCCAGCCCGGCGATCACGCGTAGCAAGGTCGACTTGCCGCAGCCGCTCGGCCCGACAAGCGAGACGAACTCGCCGTCGGCGATCGTCAGGTCGACGCCCTTGAGCACGTTCGTCGTCTCGAACGATTTCCGGATCGCGCTGAGCTCGATATTCGCCATGTCGCCGTCCCTCAGATGCGATGCGGTGTCATCGTTAGGGGCGGCGTCTGACAGTCACATAACGGTCAGCAGCTTTGCTTATGAGAGATGCAAGATATTCTTGGACAGGCGGAGCGAGGCGGAATGGCGCTGACGTCGGCGCGCATGCGGGCCGTGAACGAGGTGTTCGATTCGGGGAGTTTCGCCGCGGCGGCGCGGCGGATCGGCGTGTCGCAATCGGCGGTGGCGCAACTGGTGCGTGAGCTGGAAGCCGAGTTCGGCGTCACCTTGTTTGACCGTCACGGCCAGAACCTGATCCCGACCTCGCTGTGCCGGCAGCTCTATGCCGCGACCAGCCGGATGCAAGCGATCGAAACCGAGGCCATGTCGATCCTGCAGCAGCGCGAGGAATTGTCCGGTGGCGAGCTACGCGTCGGGCTGGGTAATTCGATGCCCGGCATGGCGCTGGTTGCAGCGTTCAAGCGGCTCTACCCCAAGGTTCGGGTGGCGATCGAGATCGGCAGCTGGTCGACGATCGTCGCGGCAGTGAGCGATCAGCGCGTCGACATCGGCGTCCTACCCGAAGTGCCGGACGACCGGCGGTTCCGACGCGAGCTCTGTCTCAATCAGCGCGTCGTCGTGCTGTGCCATCCCGGCCATCCGCTCAAGAAGCGGAAGGGGCGGGTCTCGATCGCCGACCTGACGGCGCATCCGCTGGTGTTTCGCACCCGCGATTCCTCGACCCAGCGCGTCGTCGATCGCGCGTTTCAAGTCGCCGGCCTCCGGCCCGAACCGGCGATCGTCGTCAATACGCGTGAAGGCATGCTGGAGGCGGTCGCCAACCATCTTGGCATCGGCTTCATGTGGGAGCAGGGCTCCAGCCGGATGGATCGCATCGCCAAGATCTCGGTGCCGGAGCTGGACGCCGAATTTCCCGAATACGTGTTCTCGCTGGCCGGCAAGAGGGGGCGGCTGGTCGAATTGTTCTTTCTCGCCCGCGGTGCTCTGCCTGCGTAGTGCCGGCTGGTTAGCAGCGATCGATGAAACGCAGAGGGCTGCGCACGTCAGTGCGCAGCCCTCGTGATCCGAAAGGATCGACTTGTTACTGCATCCCGATCGTCGTCAGATCCTGGAACCAGTGCTGCGCCTGGACGAAGCTCTTCACTTTCGGCGACAGCGCGTGCGGGTTGGTGTCGTGCACCACCCAGACCATTGGCGCGTCGTCGACGATCAGCGAATGCGCCTGGGCGAGCAGCTCGTCCTGCTTTTTCGGATCGAAGGTCTGCTTGGCCTCGTCGATCAGCGCGTCCACCTTCGGGTTCTTGTAGCCGCCCCAGTTGACGCCGACCGGCGCCACCTGGCCGGAGTGGAAGAACCGCACGATCGCATACAGCGGATCGGACGTGACGTAGGCGACGTTGTTGGCGGTGATGCCGGCGTTCGACGGATCGGCCGCGCCCTTGCGCCAGGCGGTGTACAGCACTTCGAGTTCGACCACCTTGAAGTCGATGTCGATGCCGATTTCCTTGAAGCTCTGCTGCAGGAATTCGTTCATCGGCAGCGACAGCATCTGGCCGGTGCCGCCGTTGGCGATGATGAAGGTGGTCTTGAGCGGATGCTCCGGCGAGTAGCCGGCTTCCTTCACCAGCTTCTTGGCTTCGGCGAGGTCGTACTTGATCTTGAACGACGGATGACCGAACCACGGGCTCGACGGATCGACCTGGCCGACTGCCGGCTTGGCGAGGCCGTTCATCAGTCCGACCACGGCGTCGCGATCAATCGCGAGGTTGAGCGCCTTGCGCAGACGGATGTCGGTCCAGGGTGAACCCGGCAATACGCTGAGGTGATAGTTCCAGACGTGCGGGGTGACGTTGTCGACGATCTTCATGCCGGCCGCTTTGAGCTGCGGCACGGCGTCGGGCGCCGGCGTCTCGATGATATC
>NZ_BADD01000606.1 GCF_000333455.1 Rhodopseudomonas sp. B29 | reverse complement strand
TGCCCTCGCACAGCGCTGTGCGGTGCGCGGTTTCGATTTTCGGCCGCGTGCGAAGCAGCAATCAAAGCGTCGCTGCCACGCGTGCGCGCCAGCAGAATGCCGCTCTCTTCGAAAGTCTCGCGGATCGCCGCAATACGAAACTCGAGCGACGGCTCGCCGGTGACGGCCTGGCCGGCATAGAGCTCCGGCCGGCCGACCAGCTCACGATCCATCACATCGACGCTGCCGCCGGGAAACACCAGCGCGCCGGACGCGAATTCGATCTGATAGTGCCGCACCATCATGAACACGTCGAAGCTGGACGCGGCCTGGCGCAGCAGCAGGATGGTCGAGGACGGTCGTGCTGCTGCGCCGGTCATTCTACTACTCCGCTGCGTTGGCGCGCCGCTCGAGGTGGGCGCGTTCGTCGGTGCGGGCGAGCCGCGATAACAGATAATCGACCTCTTCGCGAGCCGTGGCGCTCAGCGCCGCGCCTGGCTTGCGCTGCGCCGGCGAACTCAGAATGCCCCGTTTGGTCAGCACGTATTTGCGCACCGACAGGCCGACACCGGGCTGCTGCTCATAGCGGATCAGCGGCAGATGCGCGTCGAACAAATTGTGCGCGAGATCGCGCTGGCCGGCCTTCGACAGCTTGACGACGTCGACCAGCATGTCGGGGAAGCAGTAACCGGTCATCGCGCCGTCGGCGCCGCGCTCCATTTCGAAATCCAGGAACAGCCCGCCATTGCCGGTGAGGATCGACAGCGGCGCCAGCGAGCCGTCCTTCTGGAAGCCGCGCAAGGTCGAAATCTTTTCCAGCCCCGGCCAGTCCTCGTGCTTGAGCATCACGCAGGACGGGTTCTCGGTGACGATCTGGCGGATGACCTTCGGCGTCATCACCACCGACAGCGTCAGCGGATAGTCCTGCAGCACCCACGGCACATCGGCGCCGATCGCCTCGACGGCCTGGCGGAAGTAAGTGGTGATCTGCTCGTCCGTGCGCAGATGCGGCGGCGGCGCGATCATCACGCCGGCGGCGCCAGCGTCCATCGAGGCCCGCGCCAGCTGACGCATCGCCGCAAAGCCCGGCGCCGAGACGCCGACAATCACCTGCAGCTTGCCGGCGCTTTTGATGAAATGCTTCGCTACAGCTTCGGCCTCGGCGGAGTCGAGCTTCGGCGCTTCGCCGAGGATGCCGAGCACGGTGACGCCGTCGCAGCCGACCTCGCCGTAGAACTGCGCCAGCCGGTCGATCGAGCCATCATCGATGCGGCCGTCGTCGTGGAACGGAGTCGGCGCAATGGCGAAGGTGCCGGCAGCTTCAGCGGTGAGTTTCATAGGGAGCCTCTCTCAAGATAGGCCGACACCGTTAACACCGCGGACACCGGAAGTCTGCCCTGCTCCGTGCAACCCGGGCCTTCCCCGGACCCCAGTCAGCCGAGTACGGTCCGGCCGCTCTTGATAACCACGGCGCCGCGCGCTGCAACACGCGCTTCGAACGAGATCACGTCGCCGTCCTTCCACAGATCCACCGTGACGGTTTCGCCCGGATAGACCGGCGCCGAAAACCGCACCGCGTGCCGGCGGAACGCCGCCGGGTCGTAATCCGCATAGGTCTGCAGCACGG
>NZ_BADD01000607.1 GCF_000333455.1 Rhodopseudomonas sp. B29 | reverse complement strand
CAAAAACCTGCTCTGGCGAAGGCGTTCGTCGCGCGCGGGCACGAGATGGTCAGCCACGGCTATCGCTGGATCGACTATGGCGACGTCGACGAAGCGACCGAACGCGATCACATGTCGAGAGCTATCAAGATCCTCGAGCAACTCACCGGCAGCCGCCCCTTGGGCTGGATGACGGGCCGGCCAGGACACAACACCCGACGGCTGCTGATGGAAGACGGCGGGTTTCTCTACGATCGTGATTCCCTGTCGGACGAACTTCCCTATTGGGTGGCCGGACCGCATGGTCCGCACCTTGTCATTCCCTACTCGTACGAAACCAACGACAACCGCTTCAACGAAAACAGCGGGTTCTCGACCGCGGATCACTTCTTCCAATATATGCGCGATGCGTTCGACACGCTGTACGAGGAAGGCCTCGCGGGTTCACCGAAACTGCTGTCGATCGGCCTGCACGATCGGCTGATCGGACGGCCCGGCCGCATCCGGGGCCTCATCAGGCTCCTCGAACACATGAAAAAACACGACCGCGTCTGGTTCTGCCGCGGCATCGATATTGCTCGCCATTGGCACGACAACTTCAAACCGAGGTAAGTAAACGGCGAGCGACCCACGCCGCGGCGCTGCAGCCACATCCGAACCGACAAGCATCATGCCGGAGACAACGATGACGTCGCTCGCCTTCACAGCCGAAGAGTTGCGCTATCTCTCGTCGCTGCGCCAGGATTTCCATGCGCATCCCGAACTCGGCTTTGAAGAAGAACGCACGTCGCAGCGCGTCGCGGAAGAACTGACGAAGATCGGCATTCCTGTTACCAGAGGCATCGGGAAGACCGGCGTGATCGGCGTGATCGAAGGCGAGGCCGGCCCGGGCCGCTCCATTGGCCTGCGCGCCGACATGGACGCGCTTCCCATCCACGAAGAGAGCAACCTGCCGTTTCGCTCGACGGTGCACGGCTGTTTCCACGGCTGCGGCCACGACGGCCACATGACCATGCTGATCGCGGCCGCCCGGCAACTGCAGGCCAGGAAGGCCGAGATCTGCGGCCGCATCGTGCTGATTTTCCAGCCTGCCGAGGAAGGCCGCGGCGGGGCGCGCGCCATGATCGCCGACGGGCTGTTCCAGCGTTTTCCGTGCGACGAGATCTACGCGCTGCATAACGCGCCGGACCGCGATCTCGGCAAAATCGCGGTCGGTCCCGGGCCGGTCTCCGCCAGCGCGGACTTCTTCGATATCGACATCGCCGGCAATGGCGGCCACGCCGCCTTCCCTCACCGCACGGTCGATGCCGGTCTCGCGGCCATCGCCATCGCGCAGGGGCTGCACACCATCGTCAGCCGAAACGTCGATCCGGTCGACTCGGCCGTCCTCTCGGTGACGGCGATGACAGCCGGCTCGACCTACAATGTCATTCCCGACACCGCCCGCCTCTCCGGGACGATCCGGACGATGCGGCCGGACGTCCGCAAGAGCATGGCCGAACGTCTCGTCGCGCTGGCCGACAGCATCGCAGCCGGCTACGGCGCCAAGGCGACCGTCGACATTCGTGACGTCTTCAGCACGCTGGTCAACGATCCGCTGCACGCGGCGATCGTGGCCGACGTGGCGGCGAAGCTGGTGGGAGAAGACAATCTCGATCGCAAGCCTCCGATCGTCATGACCAGCGAGGACTTCGCCGACATGCTACTTCAAGTGCCCGGAGCCTATTTCTTCCTGGGACAAGGCCAGGGTGCCGCACTCCATAATCCGCGCTACGCCTTCAACGACGCGGTGATCCCTTTCGGCGCCTCGATGTTCGTCGAGGTGGCAATGGACCGCTGTGGTACGCCCGGCAGCGTTGGCTGGAATTGACGATTGCGATTTGATCGGCTCGCGGGATGGACCCGCGGTACTACCAACTTTAGCGTAGACTGCCCTTGCCGGCGCAGCTTGTCGTCGTCGAGGAGAACTCGCCGTCGAAGCTGGCGCCGGCCGACCATCGCTGTACGACGGCCGACGCAGCATCCATCGAGACTGCCGCGGAGTTCGCAGCCGGTTTGGCACCGTTCAGCACAAAGGTCGCTCCGGTCGTGTTGAGGACATCGAACGAGCTGTTCGCCGCGCCGCACTGCCAACCGCGGATGCGCAATACGCCGCGTTGACGCACACTACGAGTAATTGACATAATAACCGGCAGGCTCCACGCGGGGACGGCGGCTGGAGCCCGGGCGCGGTGGTGACCCATGCAGAATGGGCTGTACTCGATCCATGTCGACTTGCTGGACGGTCGGTCCGGCAAGGGTAGCGGCGTGGTGCTGTTTCGCGACGGCCGCATCCTCGGCGGCGACGCCTATCTGTTCTATGTCGGCAGCTACACCGTCACAGGCGACGCCTTCCGCGGCGAGGTCACCATCACCCAGCACACCCCGAGCCCTGACGCCAATCCCCTGTTCGGCGGCCAGCGCGAGCCGGTCGGAGTCGGCGTCACCGGCACCTCGACCGGGGGCTCGGCGGTGATGCAGGGCACGGCGCTGGTCGGCAAATCCAGCCAGCTGTTCCGCGCCACCCTGCGCCGGCTGGCGGACGCCGATTAGGCACCAGCCAGTGACGCTCAGGCCTGCTGCTTGATCGGCGGCGGCTCGGCCTCGTCGCGCGGCGCGAGGCGCGGCAGCACCATGCGGATGCGCGTCCCCTCGCCCGGCTCCGAGTCCAGGTCGAGCCGGCCGCCGAGACGGCTGGTGACGATACTGTAGACGATGTGCAGGCCGAGGCCAGTGCCGCCCTGGTCGCGGCGCGTGGTGAAGAAGGGATCGAAGGCACGGCGCCGCACATCCAGGCTCATGCCGCAGCCATCGTCCGAGTACAGAACTTCGACGTGATCGTCGCCGGCGCCGCGGACGACGATCTCGACCGTGCCGGCGCGGCCGTCCGGAAAGGCGTGCGCCACCGAGTTCAGGAACAGATTGGTCAGCACCTGACCGTAAGGGCCTGGATAGGAATTCATCGACAGCCCCGGTTCGCAATCGACCTTCAGCGCCAAATTGTATTTGCGCAGGCCCGGCCGCAGGCTGAGTACGACCTGCTCGGTAAGGTCGCCGAGGTCGAACACGCGCTGATCCGAGTAGTTGCGGTCGGCGGCGACCTGTTTGAACGACTGGATCAGTTCGGCGGCGCGGTTGAGATTGGCGACGAGCTGATCGGCGGCGTCGCGGCTGGTCTGAAGGAATTCGTTGAGCCGCGAGCGCTTGAGATCGCCGCGCTCGACCTCGGCGGCGAACAGCGAGGTCTTGCGCTCCAGCGACGACGCCACGGTGAGGCTGATGCCGACCGGATTGTTGATCTCGTGCGCGACGCCGGCGACCAGCCGGCCGAGCGCAGCGAGCTTCTCCGCCTCGATCAGCGATTGCTGCGTTTCGCGCAGATTACGCAGCGCAGCTTCGGCGGCGTCGCGGGCTTTGCGCATCTCCTGCTCGCCGCGCTTGCGCTCGCCGATGTCCAGCGCCACCGTGACGATGCGCTCGATATTGCCCGCGGCGTCGAACAGCGGCAGCTTGTTGACCATCCATTGCCGGACCGCGCCGGTGGAGTCGAGATATTCTTCCTCGTAGAAGCCAAGCTGCTTCCCGCTTTGCAGCACGCGGCGATCGTTGTCGTCGGTCTTGGCGGCGCCGTAGCGCGACATCAGATCGGAAGTGGTGCGGCCGATCGCATAGGCTGGTTCGATGCCGAGCACGCCCGCCATGTAGCGGTTCATCAGCAGGTACTTGAGATCGGTGTCCTTGACGTTGATCACCGCCGGCACGGTGTCGATCACCTGCTGCAGGAAGCGCCGGCCTTCGGCGACCGCCTCTTCGGCCCGCTTCTGATCTGTGATGTCGCGGACCACACCCTCGTAGCGGGTCACCATGCCGGTCTCGTCGCGCACCGCGCCCGCGCTGTCGGACAGCCACAACACGTCGCCATCACGCCGCTTGGCTTGATACTCGAAATCGCGCACCAGGCCGTCGCGCTGCATCACCTCGCGGTATTCGTCGCGCTTGTGCGGATCGACATAGATGGTCGCGCTGATGTCACGCGTGGCGGCGATCAGTTCGGCCGGACTGTCGTAGCCCATCATCCGCGCCAGCGCCGGATTGGCATCGAGCAGCGCGCCATCCGGCGTGGTGACGTAGATGCCGTCGATCGAGCCTTCGAACAGCTTGCGATAGCTCTCCTCGGCCAGCCGCTGTTCCGCCAGGGCGCGGACCGCCGCTTCGCGCGCGTTGTCGGCTTCGACCAGGGTACGGCGGAACACTTCGGCCGCCCGGGCGATATCGCCGATCTCGTTGCGGACGTCGGTCGCCGGGATCGCGGTGGTCTGCTGGCCGGCGGCGAGTGACCGGATCGCCCGCGTGATCGCCGCCAGCGGCCGGACTGTCCGCCTCACCACGAAGCCGGCAGCCATCAGGCCGAGCAGCACGCCGGCAAAGCCGAACACGATGCTCTGCCATTTGTCTTCCGCCAGCGTGCGGGCAAGATCGCGCGACAGCACACGGCCGCGCCGCGCCGAGGCGTCGCGCAAGAGTTCGGTGACGCGGCCGATCAGGCGGCCTTCGGTGCCGAGCACGTCGCGATCGAGTTCTGCGATCTCCTGGTCCAGCGCGGAGATCGAGATCACCGCGTCGGCGTAGTCGCGCACGGCGGTCGCCGCGGCGGGATCGGGGATGGTCACGGTGCGCATCGCCCGTGCGGCCTCGGCCGCACCGGCCAGGTCGCGCGCCAGCAGAGCGGCGGCGATGCGGCCTTGCTGAGACAGCAGCGAAGAGGCAAGCCCACGATCGGCCAAGTCAGCGACGGCCGTTTCGAAGGCCTCGCGCTGCGGCGGGATCGCCGCGATCATATCGGCCCGGCGCGGCATCAGCGCCGTGATGCGCTGCAGGCCGTCGCGATAGTTCACCAGACGCTCGGTGATGCCGTCGATCATCTCCCGTTGCT
Source organism: Rhodopseudomonas sp. B29 (assembly GCF_000333455.1). GTDB lineage: Bacteria > Pseudomonadota > Alphaproteobacteria > Rhizobiales > Xanthobacteraceae > Rhodopseudomonas. The sequence continues at coordinate 3,172 of NZ_BADD01000607.1, read as the reverse complement.
CGGGCGCGAGCTCGAGCCGGGTCTTCTTCAGAAGCGCGCCGAGCGCCGAGGCGGCCTCGAACACTTTGCCGGCAGGCTGTGCCGCGGGCTCGGTCATCACCTGCCGCGCAGCAAAGCGCAGGTCGCTCATCCGCCGCTCGATCTCCTCGGCGAGGTCGCCGACGCTCTGCAGCCGCTGCAGTTCGGCGAAGGTGTTGTCGATGTGGCGGATCGCCACCACGCTGGCGATGCTGGTTACGGCGATGATCGCCAGCAGCAGGAAGAAGCTGCCGAAGATCATCTGGCCGATCGACAGCGTCCGCGATCTCACGCTCTGGATCAACGTCGAGACGGCGTTTGGCATTCTGGCGAGACCGAAGCTCCGTCAGGACGGGCCTATTGGCGAAATTGCGCCCCGACAGTACAGCCTCACCCGCCCGACAACAATCCACCCTGCACCGCTGCGGCCGGCCGGACCGGCAGGACGCTGCGAGGTCGGGTGGTTGATCTGTCCCCTGGCCGCTTCGGCACGGCCAGGGCGGTGTGCTGGGCGCGGTCGCCTTGCTAGTTCTTCGGCCGGATCGCGTCGGCCGTCCCCTGGATGAAGGCCTGGATCTTGACCACGTCGGCATCCGTCAGCTTGCCGGTGAAGTCCGGCATGCCCTTCTCGCGGAACGGTCCCTTGAACACGATGTCCTTGAGATGGACGATGTTCTCCGGCCTCGTGTAGCCGAGATTCTTGACGTTGCCGCCGCGATCGACGCCGGGGACGCCGTGGCAGGTGGCGCAGGCTGCGACGTAGATCGCGGTGCCTTCCGGCACGTCCTTGGGATCGTACTGGACGCCAGTCAGCAGGTTGCCCATCTGATACTTGGCGAATTCCGGCATCGGCGCTTTACCGCCGACCGCGAAGGTGTAGACCGTGCCGGGCGCCTCGTGATCGGTCGCGCGGGCGCTGATGCCGAACACACCACCCCAGCCGACAGCGATCGAGACGTACTGCACACCGTCGACCATGTAGGTCGCCGGCGCCGCCACCGCGCCGGTGCCGAGCGGGCTCTCCCACAACTTCTCGCCAGTCTTGGCATTATAGGCAACGAAGCGGCCATCGGCGGTGCCCTGAAAGACCAGGTTGCCAGCGGTGGTCAACGTGCCGCCATTCCACGGCGAGACGTAGTCGGCGTGCCAGACTTCCTTCTGCTGTATCGGATCCCAGGCGACCAGCCGTCCGAACGGCAGATTCTTCGGTGGGACCGCATTCAGCGTGAAGCCGACGTTCCAGCCGGTGGCGCTTCCGAACTTGAACGGCTCCATCTTGTTCTGGTTCAGCGCCTTCTCGCCGGTCATGTTGATCGGCACGCCCTGCGCCGGCAGATACACCAGACCGGTCTGCGGATTGAACGACATCGGGTGCCAGTTGTGCGCACCATACGGCCCCGGGATGGCGTCGAACGGCTTGTCGGGCGAACGCGCCTCGGCGATCTCGATCGGCCGGCCATTGGCGTCGTAGCCCTTGGCCCAGTTCACATCGACGAAATTCTTCGCCGAGATGAACTTGCCATTAGTACGATCGACGACGAAGAAGAAACCGTTCTTCGGCGCGTGCAGGATCACCTTGCGGGGCTGACCGTCGATGGTGAGATCCGCCAGGATCATCGGCTGCGTCGAGGTGTAATCCCAGTTGTCGCCGGGCGTTTCCTGATAGTGCCAGATGTACTTGCCGGTGTTCGCATCGAGCGCCACCAGCGAGGCCAGGTACAGATTGTCACCGCCGGCCGGGCTGCGCAGGTTTCTGTTCCAAGGCGATCCGTTGCCGGTGCCGATGTAGATCATATTCAGTTCGGGATCGAAGGTGATGGTGTCCCACGGCGTGCCGCCACCGCCGTTGACCCACCATTTACCGGCCGGATCCCACGTCTTGGCGGCCGCTTCCATCGACGCGTCCTCGAACGGCTTCGACGGATCGCCAGGGACGGTGAACCAGCGCCACAGTTGATTGCCGGTTTCCGAATCGTAGGCCGTGACGTAGCCGCGCGCGCCATATTCAGCACCGCCGTTGCCGATCACCACCTTGCCATTGAACACGCGCGGCGCGCCGGTGATCGTGTAGGAGTGCGCGTGATCGACAACCGTGTCCTTTTCCCAGACTTTCTTGCCGGTCGCCGCGTCGAGTGCGATCAGGCGGCCGTCATAGGCGGCGACGAACACCTTGCCCTTGTAGAGCGCCACGCCGCGGTTGACGACGTCGCAGCAGCCGCGATAGCCGTCCTCGTGTTTGACCTTCGGATCGTAGGTCCACAATCGCTTGCCGGTGCGCGTATCGATAGCGTGGACGACGCTCCACGAAGCGGTGACGTACATGATGCCGTCGACCACCACCGGCGTGGCCTCGACGCCGCGCTCGGACTCCAGACTGTAGCTCCACTTCAGCCCGAGTTGCTTGACATTGTCGGCGTTGATCTGGTCGAGCTTGCTGAAGCGCGTCTCCGCGTAGTCGAGGCCATAGCTCGGCCAGTCCTTGGTGGTCTTGGCGTTGGCGATGATCGCCGCACTGTCGATCGCCCCGGTGGCGGCGCGGATGCGATCCGCGGAGATGTTTGCGGTCTGAGCCGATGCGCCGCCGTGGCACAGCAATGCGCCGAGCAGCACAGCTGCTCCTACCCGAATGGTTTTGGCGGCGGATCGGTGGGATGGGCTCGTCAGGACGCGCGCGTGCGTCGACCGCACCGCGTCAGCAGGCTGTTCCATGCGTTCACTCCCTTTCGGCCTCTGTCGGGCCTATGCGGAAGTGTCGCGCTCGTTTGAGAAGGCGTCAACTCTGTGAGTGATGAATTAGTCGTCGGCGTTCTAGCGAATGCGCCAATGCGGCAGCGCGAAAGCCGAACTAATTGCCGCTGAATTCAAATACTTCGCCGTCGTAGCCGGCGTCCGCAGGAATTCGCAGCGTGCGCTTGCCGTCTTGTTCACCCATGACCGGCATCACCGCGACGATCGGCACGCTCCGCGCGTGTTCGAGCGCAGCCGCGACGCTCGGTTGTTTGCCGAGCCGGATCAAGTTTCGCGTTGTGGGAAATGGCAACGTGAACCGGCCGCTCTCGCCGCCTTCCAGCGCCTCGCGCGGCGACAGCCATGTCGAATCAGTCGACTCCTTGCCGTCGTGCATGCCGAGCTGCTCCGGCGGCGCTTCGGCCAG
>NZ_BADD01000608.1 GCF_000333455.1 Rhodopseudomonas sp. B29 | reverse complement strand
TGCTTCTGATATTTGTTCATGATGGTCGCGGCCTCGGCCGGGATTGGCGAATGCATCCTTCATGCCCCTTGATCGTCGCTCGGACGAATGCCTTCAGCAGGTTCGGATCTTTGCTGATCGTGTCTTCCGACGCGATCAGGCCATTGCCATAGTAATTCAGGCCGGCGTCCTTATAGGCGAGGATGCGAACCGAGTTGGGGGCCGTGGCCTTTTCGACGAGCGGCGCACCGACGGTGAACTGGCCGATGCCGTCCGCGCGCTTGGTCGCCAAGATCGACGTCAACGCGGCGCCGTCTGCCGCGACCCACGTGACCTTCGACGCGTCGATGCCCGCGGCTTCTGCGTAGGCCGGGAACAGCAGTCTGACCGAGCTCGAGGCCGTATCGGCGAGCGTCTTGCCCTCGATATCCTTCGGCGTCTTGATACTGCTGTCGCCCAGAACGAAAATCGCCTGCGGCGGTGTCGCATAGACGACCGAAATCATCTTGACCGGCACTTTGTCGTTGCCGCGTGCCAGCACCAACGATCCGGCATCGGCGAAGCCGATCATGGCCGCGCCCGAGGCCACCTTCTTGATGGCGTCCGCAGAGCCCTGCCCGCGGACGATGCTCACATCGAGCCCCTCTTTCTGATAGTAGCCCTTCTCCAGCGCCACGAAGAAGTAGGAGTGGCGGCCGTTGATACCGAAGTCGGTGATGAAGCTGACATCGGTCGCGCGGGCCGCCGACGCGGAAATTCCCGCCACCAGCGACAGAGCGAGCATCAAGGCGGTGCGCATTTTCATCACTTCACTCCGAAGAAGGCTTCGAGCCAGACCCATAGTCCATTTCATTCTTAGTCGAACGATCTGAGCGTAGAGATCGCCAAAACTAGGGTCAATCGAGGGATCGGCGCATTAATTGGGCAGGCACCGGGATATCGTGCCAATTCCATCGCCATTGCGCTCAAATCTCGCGCAACGGCGCAAATAGGCAGTATTCTCGACCCCGAGACTGATTAGTCCGCTCATCCGACTCATGCGTAGTTGCTCGCCGGGTTCCTCTTGACAGCGACTAGATCAGAGACGTACGCGTCAACTTGTTCGATATCGAATAATTACGTGACGGTGCTAGCCATGGACAAGACTATGCGGATCGCAGTGATCGGCGCCGGGATCGCCGGCCTGACGGTTGCCGGGCTGCTGCACCAACGAGGCTATTCCGTCACGGTGTTCGAACAGGCCAAGAGTTTCTGGCGCATCGGGTCGGGCATCATCCTCGGCGCCAGCACAGCGAAAGTGTTGCGCCGGCTCGGTGTCGAGGACGCGATGGTGCAAGCGGGTATCAAGCCCGACGCCTTCGTCAGCCGCGACGTGGCCAGCGGCGAGGTGATGAACGAGCTGGTGTTCGATGACGAGGCCGAAGCACGTTTCGGCGGCCCGTTCGTCAACATCCACCGCGCCGACCTGCACAAGATCCTGCTCTCCAGCCTCGGATCGAATGCGGTACGCTTCGATCACCAACTGGCCGGGCTGAACCATTCGGGCGACGGCGTCCGCCTCGATTTCGCAGATGGCAGCGGTTTCGACGCCGATATCGCGATCGGCGCCGACGGCATCCGCTCGGTGGTTCGTGACATCGTCCAAGGCGCCAGCCCGCCGCGCTATGTCGGCAAGCTGGCGCTACGTTCGGTGTTCGCGTCGCACAAAATCGCCGGCGTGGCGATGCGCGATTGCACCAAGTGGTGGGGCGAGGACCGTCACCTGCTCGCTTACTACATGAGCGAACGGCGCGACGAGTGCTACATCATGGCTGCGGTGCCGAGCGACGCGTGGAGCGAAGACACTCCGCCGCGCGACGGCACGCGAGACGATTTCATCAGCGCGTTTCCGGACGCGCATCCCGACCTCATGGGGTTGATGACGGCCGCCGAAAAGGTCCAGCTTCTGCCGATCTGCGACCGCGTCCGCAACGACAAATGGAGCGACGGCCGGATCGTGCTGGCCGGCGACGCTTGCCACGCCGTGCGCCCCTTCATGGCCGCGGGCGGATCGATGGCGATCGAAGACGGCGCCATCCTGGCCCGCGCGATCGAAGTAGCCTCGTCGCCCGAACAGGCTTTCGCCCTCTACGAAGCGACGCGGATCGACCGCGTCGGCGACGTGCAGCGCATCTCGGCCGAAAACTCCTGGCTGAAGACCCCGCACGCCACCGATTGGTTCTTCGGCTACGACCCCTATGCGCACGATCTGGCGAAGGCCGCCTGATACGACGGAGGCTTCCATGCCCGCCTACGGCCCGGACTCGATGATTGAACGCGATCTCGTCGGCTACGGCGAACAAAGGCCCGATCCGAAATGGCCGGGCGGCGCGGGATCGCGTCAATTC
>NZ_BADD01000609.1 GCF_000333455.1 Rhodopseudomonas sp. B29 | reverse complement strand
GTGCGTCTCCCGCTCCTCGACGAGATCGGCGCGGGTGACCTGATTCATCAGCTCGGCCGAAGCCAGACCCTTCAGTTGCTTCGGCGCCGCGCCGGCCTTGATCGCCGCCAGGGTCTTGTGGACCGCTTCGGTCGCGGCCGAGATCGACGCGTGGCCCTGGATCGCGATGCGAACCCGGCGCTGCGCCAAGTAATCGAAGTCAGTGAGTTCGGCCGTCGGACTGCCGATGATGATCGGCAACTTGGTCGCCGCGCTGATCGCATCGAGCTGATCGCGCATCTTCACGCCGGTGAAGAACAGCGCATCGACACCGGCGGCTTCGTAAGCCACCGCGCGCGCGATCGCATCGCCGAGCGAACTGATCCCGCAAGCACCGGTGCGGCCGACGATCACCAGCGACGGATCGAGCCGCGCGTCGAGCGCCGCCTTGATCTTGCCGAGCCCTTCCTCGCGCGAGATCAGTTGCGGCTCGGCCGCGCCATAGGCCTGCGGCAGCAGCGTGTCTTCGATGGTGAGCCCGGCGGCGCCGGCGGCTTCGAGCTCCTGCACGGTGCGGCGCACGTTCAGCGCGTTGCCGTAGCCATGGTCGGCATCGACCAGCACCGGCAGCGCCGCGGCACGGCTCATCCGCCGCATCTGCTCGGCGAGTTCGGTGAGCGTGATAAGCGCAATGTCGGGATCACCGAGGATCGCCAGCGAAGCGACCGACCCGCCGAACATGCCGAGTTCGAAACCGAGATCGTCGGCGATGCGGATGGAGATCGCGTCATACACCGACGCCGGCCGAAGGCAGGCCGATCCTTGAAGGATCGCCCGCAACGCGGCTCGGCGGTTGCGCCAGGCCATGGCGCTTTACGCAAATTCCAGAATGACGGCGTCGACCGCCAGCGTGGCGCCCGGCGAGGCGTGGATCTTCTTGACGGTGCCGTCGCGCTCGGCGCGTAGCACGTTCTGCATCTTCATCGCTTCAACCACCGCGAGCGTCTCGCCGGCCTTGACCTCCTGGCCTTCGGTCACGGCGATCGAGACAACGAGACCCGGCATCGGGCACAGCACCTTCTTGCCGGTGTCGGCCTTGTCGCCTTCTTTCATCCAGCGCGCCGCGGAGGCCTCGCGCTCGGTGAAGACATTGACGCCGACTTCAAAGCCCTGATGCGCGAGCCTGAAGCCGTTGGGAATGGCGCGGACCTGCACCGCCACCGGATGGCCGTCGATCGTGCCTTCCCACACCGGATCGCCCGGCACCCACGACGACAGCAGCTGATGCGGCTGGCCGAGCGAGCCGTCCGGATTAGCGAAGCGCACCACGAAAGCGTCCCCCTCGCGGATGACGTCGAGCGGGATTTCGCTGCGCTCGAGCCAGACGCAGCGGCGGCGCTCGCGGATCACGGCGCGGCCGATCATCTGGCCGGAGATCTTGCGCTTGCGCTCGCCGATGACGCGGTCGATCGCCGCGCCGACCGCGGCGATGCGGCGCGCGACCTCGCCTTCCGGCAGACGCGCGGCGAAGCCCTGCGGGAATTCCTCGGCGATGAAGCCGGTCGACAGGTTACCCTCGCGCCAGCGCGGATGCGTCATCAGCGCGGAGAGGAACGGAATGTTGTGGCGGATGCCATCGACGTAGAACGCATCGAGCGCGTGGGCCTGAGCCTCGATCGCCGCGGCGCGCGATGGGCCGTGGGTCACCAGCTTGGCGATCATCGGATCGTAATAGATCGAGATCTCGCCGCCTTCCTGCACGCCTGTGTCGTTGCGCACGGTGACGCCGCTGGCGGTGCTCTCCGCCGGCGGCCGATACTTCACCAGGCGCCCGATCGACGGCAGGAAGTTGCGGAACGGGTCTTCGGCGTAGACGCGCGACTCCACCGCCCAGCCCTTCAGCGTCACATCCTTCTGCGCCAGCTTGAGCTTCTCGCCGGCGGCGACGCGGATCATCTGCTCGACGAGGTCGATGCCGGTGACCATCTCGGTGACCGGATGCTCGACCTGCAGGCGGGTGTTCATTTCCAAGAAGTAGAAGCTCTTGTCCTGGCCGGCGACGAACTCGACGGTGCCGGCACTGTCGTAGTTCACCGCCTTGGCGAGTGCGACCGCCTGCTCGCCCATCTTCTTGCGGGTCGCCTCGTCGAGCAGCGGGCTCGGGGCTTCCTCGATGACCTTCTGGTTGCGGCGCTGGATCGAGCACTCACGCTCGCCGAGATAGATGACGTTGCCGTGCTTGTCGCCGAGCACCTGGATTTCGATGTGGCGCGGATCGACGATGAACTTCTCGATGAAGACGCGGTCGTCGCCGAACGAAGCTTTCGCTTCGGCCTTGGCCAGATTGAAGCCCTCGGCGACCTCGCTGGTCGAATGCGCGATGCGCATGCCCTTGCCGCCGCCGCCGGCCGAGGCCTTGATCATCACCGGATAGCCGATCTCGTCGGCGATCTTGACCGCGTGCTTGTCGTCCTCGATGACGCCGAGGAAGCCCGGGACGGTCGAGACCTTGGCCTGGGCGGCCGCCTTCTTGGATTCGATCTTGTCGCCCATCGCCGCGATGGCGCCGGGGTTTGGGCCGATGAAGACGATGCCCGCCTCGGCCAGCGCCTTCGCGAACGCCTCACGCTCGGACAGGAAGCCGTAGCCGGGATGCACTGCCTCCGCGCCCGTCTTCTTGCAGGCCTCGACGATCTTCTCGATCACCAGATAGCTCTCGGCGGCCGGCGCCGGCCCGATCAACACCGCCTCGTCGGCCATCTCGACGTGGAGCGCATCGCGGTCCGCCTCGGAATAGACGGCGACCGTCTCGATACCCATACGGCGGGCGGTCTTGATGACCCGGCAGGCGATCTCGCCGCGGTTGGCGATCAGAATGCGTTTGAACATGCGTCAGCTGCGGTCTTGGAGGAGCCTGGGATGGAGCCTCGGGGATGGTTCAGCCTTCCCGGCCGGGACGGCATCGATGTCGCGACGTGCTTGTAACAATTCTGTCGCCGGGGAAAACTAGATATTGCGGAGGGGTCCCATCTGCCTACTCCGCCTCAGCAAAGGTTTTTTCCATGCGCCGTTCCCTCGCAATCCTGTCTGCGGGTCTTGTTTTTGCGTCCTTATCCCCCGCTTTCGCCCAGAACAGCCAGCCCCGCAACCTGATTCTGTTCGTCCCCGACGGTTTGCGCGCCCAGATCGTGACGCCGGAAACGGCGCCCGCCATGGCGGCGCTGCGCGATCAGGGGGTCAATTTCACCAATCCGCACTCGATGTTCCCGACCTTCACCATGGCCAACGCCTCGGCGATGGCGACCGGGCATTATCTCGGCGACACCGGCACCTTCAGCAACACCATCTACACGGCCTATCCGTCGAAGCCCGCCGGCAATACCGTGGTGCCGTTCATCGAGAACGACCAGGTGCTGGTCGACATCGACGACAATTTCGGCGGCAATTACCTCAACGAGGAAACCCTGCTGAAGCTGGCCCGGGAAAAGGGTCTGTCCACCGCAGCGATCGGCAAGGTCGGGCCGACCTATCTGTTCGACCACACCGACCGCGCCGACAAGCCGGACCCGCATTCGATCGTGTTCGACGATTCGACCGGGACGCCGAAAGGCGTGCCGCTGTCCGACGAGATCAAGACCGCGCTGCAGAAAGCCGGCCTGCCGCTCGAGACGCCGCCGCGCGGCGAAAACGGCAAGATCGGCGACTTCAAGACGCCCGGCACCCTCGCCGCCAACGTCCCGCAGCAGGCCTATTTCGCCGACGTCGCCACCAAGGTGGTGTTGCCGATGTTCAAGGCGCGCGGCAAGCAGTTCGTGATGGTGTACTGGTCGCGCGATCCGGACGGCAGCCAGCACAACGAAGGCGACAGCCTCAACACCATCACCCCCGGCATCAACGGCCCGACCTCGATGGCCGGAATCCGCAACGCCGACAACAACCTCGCCCAGTTGCGCAAGGCGCTGGATGAACTCGGCCTCTCCGCCACCACCGACATCATCGTGTCGGCGGACCACGGCTTCTCGACGATCTCCAAGCAGTCCAAGACCAGCCCGTCGGCCAAGACGACTTATGACGACACGCCCGAAGGCTTCCTGCCGATGGGCTTCGTCGCACTCGATCTCGCCAAGGCGCTCGACCTGCCGCTGTTCGACCCCAATAACGGCAACAAGGCTGTGCCGACCGGCGCCCATCCCAAGGCCGGCAACGGCGTGCTCGGCAACGACCCGACCAAGCCCGACGTGGTAGTCGCCACCAATGGCGGCTCGGACCTGATCTATTTGCCGAACAAGGACAAGGCGCTCGCCGATCGCACCATCAAGGCGCTGCTCGAACAGGACTACGTGTCGGGCCTGTTCGTCGATGACGATTTCGGCAGCTATGCCGGTACGCTGCCTCTGTCGGCGATCAACCTGAAGGGCGCCGCAGTGACGCCGCGTCCGTCGATCGTCGTCAACTTCCGCTCCTACGCCTCCGGCTGCGCGATCCCCACCACCTGCTCGGTGCAGATCGCCGACACCATCCTGCGCCAGGGCCAGGGCATGCACGGCTCGTTCAGCCGCGGCGACACCATGAACTTCATGGCGGCCTTCGGCCCGTCGTTCAAGGCCGGCTACGCCGACCCGCTGCCGGTCAGCAACGCCGACGTCGGCATCACCGCCGCGCATCTGCTCGGCCTCGACGCCAAGCCGAAGGGAGATCTGGTCGGCCGCCTGATGACCGAGGCTCTGCCAAACGGCGCGGTGCCGGAAGCCACGAAGGAAACGGTCAAATCGGAAGAAGCCGAGGGTCTGAGCACCGTGCTGAACCTGCAGCGCGTCGGCACCCAGCGCTATTTCGACACCGCCGGCTTCCCCGGCCGTACGCTCGGCCTCGACGATGACAAGACAAAACCGGCGGGGAACTAACCCCGCCGCGACCGGACTCCCGGCCACCGCCCCCGAACCACGCCCACCATTTTCAAGACGCTCCGGCAAGGATGGTTCTGACGTCGGATTTCGGGGGCGCGCCGAACAGCCTGCGATACTCTCGATTGAACTGGGTCACGCTCTCATAGCCGACGCGAAGCGCGGCGCTGCCTGCGTCGATCCGATCCGCTAGCATCAACCGGCGCGCCTCGTGAAGGCGCAGGTGCTTCTGATACTGCAGTGGGCTCATTGCCGTCAGCGCGCGGAAATGATGGTGCAGCGTCGACTCGCCCATCCCCGCGATGTCGGCCAGAGCGGCGATGCGGATCGGCTGGTCGAAGTGATCGCGCAGCCATCGGATCGCCGCCGAGACGCGATTGGTGTGGGTGCCGAGTTGCACCGCCTGCCGCAGCCGGCTGCCGACCGGACCGGCGCCGATCCGATAGAGAATCTCCCGCTGGATCGTCCGCGCCAAAATCGGGATGTCGGCGGGCTGATCCAGCAGCTCGAGCAGGCGCAATGCGACGTTGGTCAGTTGCGGCGTTACCGGCCCGACGGCGATGCCGGCGGCCTGGACATCATGTGAGCTGCCCGACTGATCGACCTCGGCGATCAGCTCCCTTGCCAGGTCGAGATCGAGATCGAGCTTGAACGACACGTAAGGGTTCTCGATGCTCGCATCGAGAACCTGAACGATGGTCGGCAAGCCGACCGCCGTAAGCAGGAAGCGATCCTGATCGTAGACGTAGATTTCGTCGCCCAGGATGACCCGTTTGCTGCCGCGGATGATGAAAGCGAAGGACGGGTCGTAAAGCGACGAATCCGGCGCCATCGCTGACCTGCGGTGATGCAGGGACAGCCCCGGGACGGCCGTGACCAACGAGCCCTCGTCCGGGAGCAGCCGCTCGACGATTTCGCTCATGCGCCGACGAGCGAGCTCCATCTCCTGCATTGCCCTATCGGTTGTCGTCATGAGCGACCCGTCGAGATCCTGCGCCAGTCGAGTATCTAGGATACGGCTTGGAAATCGGTCGACACAATCAGGCTCCGCCAGCTTTCGATCGTGTCGGCCAAAGCCGCGGACTTGGCGGCGAAGACCTCGTGGGCATCGGACCCTGCGGGCAGCCACATCGGCGGGTCGCCGGCGTCTGCAAGCGCCAGAATCGCGTTCGCGAACTTGGCTGGATCGCCGATCTGCCGATGGTTGTCGGCATCAAGCGCCTGACGCCGCCGGGCAGATGCCGCCGCGTAGTCGTCGAGCGTGAAATCACCATAACGAACCGAACTGCGGTCGAGAAAGTCGGTGCGAAAACGTCCCGGGTAGACGCACGTCACCTTGACGCCGAACGGAGCCAGTTCTGCTTTCAGCGCTTCGGACCAGCCGGACACGGCGTGTTTGGTGGCGCAATAGATCGACGAGCCTTCGAATCCGCGCATGCCCGCGATCGACGAGATCGTGATGACGTGGCCCGAGCGTTGCGCTCGCATCACCGGCAGGACGGCGCGGGTGACGTCGAAAACGCCGAAGACGTTGGTGGCGAATTGAGACCCGACGGAGTCGCGGGAGATCTCCTCCAACGCACCGAGTTGCCCGTAGCCGGCATTATTGACGAGGACGTCGATCCGCCCGAACCTCGCCGTCGGGGCGGGCAACTGCCTGATCGATCGCCGCAGGATCGGTGACATCCAGACGTAGCGTTTCCAGTCTGCCGGCGTGGCCGCCTGATACGTCGTCTTCATGCAGTGGGTTGCGCGCGGTCGCGACGACGTTGCCGCCGGCCGCGAGCGCAGCGCGGGCGATGTCCAGACCGAGGCCGCGATTGGCGCCGGTGATAAACCAGGTTTTCATAGGCAATTCCGTTGTGAAGCTGCCGACGCGCTGCGCGTCGACGCTTGGCAAGCTATCGCCGCACCTGTCGCGGCAGCTAGAAACGGTCCTGCTTATTTCTTGCCTGATCCTGTCGGCGCTTCGATCGTCGCAAACAAAACCGGCGGGGAACTAACCCCGCCGGTATAGAACTAACCACGTCCCAAGAGCGTCATGCTGAGGTGCGAGCGCAGCGAGCCTCGAAGCATGACTGCCCAGGGCACTTGCGGCCCATCCTTCGAGGCCCGTCGGTCCGTGCGTTGCACGGTCCGGCGGGCACCTCAGGATGACGCCCTGCGCGCAGGTTCTTAGGTGCCGAGGTCGAAGATGTGCGGCATCTGGTGCAGCAGCGGTAACGTGGCCACACCGATGAGGGTCGCGACCAGCCGCATCAGGCTGTGGTTGTTGCGGCGGGTGCTGCGCATCTGCCGCGCCACCCACTCAAGCACTTCGGTCTCGACGCCCACCGCCTGGGTCGGCGCCCAGCTCTCGATGGCGACGTCGGGCGACAGCGCGACGCTGCGTGGCGGCACCGGCAGGCCGGACGCGGCCGCAGCGTGATGCGCCACCGCCTTGGCGAACAGGTCGTCGAACCGTCCACCGTCGCTGCGCTCTGCAGCGGCTTCGTTGATCTCGAACAGCGCCTCGGCTTCGGCGCGGCTCACCGGCTGATTGTCGAGCGCCGGCGCCGCCAGGATGCGGGTGCACCAGGACGCGTCTGCCTCGTCGAGGGTGCGTGAGAAGTGGACGCGGCCGCTCGTGGTCGGGCCTTCACCGGTGATGATGCCGTCACGGACGACACCCAGCGCCCTCGCGGCGCCATAGCGGTCTTCGATGGCCGCAGCTTCGATGCCGACAGGGTCGGCGAATGCTTGCGCAGTCATGATATTACTCGTGTTTTCTTGATGGTACTCAGCATTTCCATGCGGACGTAAACGCTTGGTTAAGCCTTGGGCCTTGTGAACAGCGACGTCCGCATCAGCCTTGATCTTTCCTAAAGGGGTTGCGGATTTGCCGCAGTGACCGCAGTCACGGACGCTGGGATCGCAGCCTTGCCCGGCGGCGTTTAGGCCGATCCGAGGCTTATTGGGGGCAAGCGAAAAAACCCGGTGGGCTATCAGCCGCACCGGGTGTTCAGACGTCGTTCAGCGCGGTGGCGCGCTACCCTTTGCCAGCTCTCGCCGTCAGCGCGGCGACAGCCAGTCGGCCAGCACCAGGCCGATTGCGGACGACACCGCGGTCACGAACGCGCCCCAGGTGATGTCCAGCGCCACCACCGGCCACTCCCAGTGCTTGAGCAGCGCCATCGAGGTCAGCTCGAAGGTGGCGTAGCAGAACACGCCGAACAGCGCGCCGTAGAGCAGTGCCGACTGCCAGGTCGCGGTGGACGAGCCGTTGGTAAAGATCAGAATGCCGACGATGTAGAGCAAATAGAACATGATCGCTGGCGCCAGCCGGACCTCGCCGAGCATGTCGCCGACCTGCGACTGGAAGAAGCTTTTGGCGATCGTGCCCAGGAACAGGAAATCGAGCGGGATCAGGATGATGAACGTCGTCAGGTAGAGAATGCCGTAGCGCTTCAATTCGTCCTCCGTGAAAAATGAACCTTGCCTGCCTTGAATACGTATCATGTGCCTGAAGGTTGCGCGAAACGCAGCCGCCCGCCCGCGAGACCGAACATCCCGCATGACGACCGACACGCCCCGCCCCGTCCTGGTCTGGTTTCGCGACGATTTGCGGCTGACCGATCACCCGGCCTTGCATGCCGCCGCCGCCGAAGGCGCGCCGCTGGTCTGCGTCTATGTGCTCGACGAGGTGAGCCCCTGGCTTCGTGCGCCGGGCGGCGCATCACGATGGTGGCTGGCGCAATCGCTGCGATCGCTCGCGGCAAGCCTCGAGAAGCACGGCGTATCGCTGGTCCTGCGGCGTGGCCGCTCGGCGACAATCGTGGCCGAGCTGGCCAAGCAGATCGATGCTGCCGCGGTGCACTGGAACGACATTGCCATCCCGCCACATCGCGCCATCGCGGATGATCTTGCAGAGCGTCTGGCGGTCGCCGGCATCGCTAGTCAGCAGCACGATGGCGACCTGCTGGTGCCGCCAACCGCTATCCGCAACAAAGATGGGCGCGGCCTGCGAGTGTTCACGCCGTTCTGGCGCCGCGTGCTAGCACTCGGCGATCCACCCAAGCCGCTGCCCGCCCCAAAGGCGCTGCGCGCCGGACCGCAGGTCGCGGGGGACCAGCTGGAGGATTGGGAGCTCGAACCGGCCAAGCCGGATTGGGCCGGCGGGCTGCGCGCAACCTGGCAGCCCGGCGAAGCCACTGCACAGCGCAAGCTTGCCGAGTTCTTGCAGCGCCCCGGCGGCTACTCCGAAGACCGCGACCGCCCCGACCGCGACGGCACGTCGTCGCTGTCGCCGCATCTGCGGTTCGGCGAGATCAGCCCGCGGCAGGTCTGGCACGCGGCGCGCTTCACCGCCGATAAGCGGCCTGAACTGGCGCGCGACGTCGACAAGTTCCTAAGTGAACTCGGCTGGCGCGAATTCTGCCGGCATCTGCTGTTCGATCTTCCGGACCTCGCGACCCACGCGCTGCGCAGCGAATTCGACGACTTCCCGTTCATCACCGACGATGCCGCGCTGCACGCCTGGCAGCACGGACGCACCGGCTATCCGATCGTCGACGCCGGCATGCGCCAGCTGTGGCAGACCGGCACGATGCACAACCGCGTCCGCATGGTTGTCGCGTCGTTCCTGGTGAAGCACCTGTTGATCGATTGGCGCCGCGGCGAGGAATGGTTCTGGGACACGCTGGTCGATGCCGACCCCGGCAGTAATCCGGCCAACTGGCAGTGGGTTGCCGGCTGCGGCGCCGATGCGGCGCCGTACTTCCGCGTGTTCAATCCGGTGCTGCAGGGCGAGAAGTTCGACCCCAAAGGCGACTACGTCCGCCGCTATGTGCCGGAACTGGCCGGCCTTCCGCCGGCACTGATCCATCAGCCGTGGGACGCCACCCCGGTCGAGCTCGCCGCCGCTGGCGTGACGCTCGGCGACAACTACCCGGCTCCTATCGTCGACCACAAGGCAGCGCGCCAGCGCGCGCTCGCGGCCTACGCCGAGTTACGCAAAGCTTGAATAACTGCTCGGCTCGACGTTACTAATTTGGCGAATCGGTTATCGTCGGCGTTATCATCGAATTCTCCGATTCAAAATCGGTTCTGTTCACAACCCTTCTATCCAAAACCCTGGGGATCATCATGGACGACGAGAAGCCGATTATCGAGCAGGTCACCGACACGCTCGCCGAAGCCGCGCAGGCCGCCACCACCGTGGTGAAGAAGGTTCGCAAGGCCGCCAAGAAGGTCGCCAAGAAGGTGACCGCCGGCAAGAAGGCGAGCAAGAAGTCCGCCAAGAAGGCGCCGAAGAAGGCCGCCAAGAAGTCGGCCCCCAAGAAGGCTGGCAAGAAAGCCGCAAAGAAAGCCGCCAAGAAGGCGGTGAAGAAGGCTGCCAAGAAGACCGCGAAAAAGGCCAAAAAGGCCGCGCCGAAGAAGGCGAAGAAAGCCAAGAAGTCGAAGCGCTAAGTCCCGTTGATAGGCCTCTGCCTCCCGCTTCTGCGAGGCGGCGCCTAACTTCCAAGCCCGAGTTACAAAAGCCTCCGGCCGTCAGCCGGAGGCTTTTTGCTGACACGTGCCGCTCCGATGCGGACAGCTAGCGCGGCGCACGATTGACCAGGAACACCGCCGCGGCGCACAACGCCATGCCGGCGATCGAAAGCGCGTCGAGCGTCTCGCCGAACAGCACGAACGCCATCAGCGCCGTCACGGCCGGCACCAGATAGAACAGACTGGCGACCGAAGTGGCGGCCGAGCGCCGGATCAGCCAGTACAACAGCCCGATCGATCCGATCGACAGCACCACCACCAGCCACACCACCGCCAGCACGAACTCCGCGGTCCAGTCCACCTCCCGCGTCTCGAACAGCAGCGCGCCGGCACCGAACAGCGCAAGAGCGGCGATGAACTGCACGACGTTGCCGGCACGCCAGTCGATGCCGCCACAGAACCGCTTCTGGTACAGCGTGCCGAGCGTGATGCTGATCAGCGCCACGCCCGAGGCGAGCCAGCCGAAGCCCGCGTCGCCCGAAATGGTGCGGCCGTGCAGGATCAACAGCGTGCCGCCGAGACCGAGCGCGAGTCCGATCCACTGCAGCGGTCGCACCCGTTCGCCGAGCCAGCGATTGGCCAACGTCGAAGTGAGGATCGGCTGCAGCCCGGGGATGAGCGCCGATAGCCCAGCCGGCACGGAATGGGCGATCGCGATCGCCGTGCCGCCGAGATAGAAACCGTGCACCAGGAGGCCGGCCACGGCGCTGTGGCCGATGCCGGCAAACCCGGGCCAGCGTGGCCGTGCGATGGCGGCAATGATCGCCATCAGGGCGATCGCCACCACCATGCGGATGGCGAGGTAAGTCAGCGGCTCGGCGCCCGACAGGGCGTATTTGGTGCCGACAAAACCGGAGCTCCACAGCACGACGAAGACCGCAGGCGCAGCGCGCGCCGCCAGGTGCTCAGCGTTCCGGTTCATTGTTTCCCCCGCGGCCCGATCTTATGGTGACGGGCAAGCGCCCGATGGCGCAACGTCCATGCCACGCCGCACGTGCCGCGGCCAGCAGGGATCGTCGTCCTCCAACGCGTCGCTGCCCTTCGCGCAACGCGTTGGTGTTTCCGGAGCATCCCATGCGCCTGCAGTTCGAGACCGTCGACGTATTCACCTCCGAGCAGTTCAGCGGCAATCCGCTGGCCGTCGTACTCAATGCCGAAGGCCTGTCTGGCGCGCAGATGCAGGCGATCGCCGGCGAATTCAATCTGTCGGAAACCACCTTCGTGCTGCCGCCGCAAGACCCCGCGCACACCGCACAGGTTCGGATCTTCACGCCCAACGGCGAGCTGCCCTTCGCCGGCCATCCGAATGTCGGCACCGCCTTCGTGCTGGCGCGCCTTGGGCAGAGTTACGGCCAAAGCATCACCGGCGATCGCGTGGTGTTCGAAGAGAAGGCCGGGCTGGTACCGGTCGAGTTGATCAAGGACGGCGGCGCTGTCACCGGCGCAAGGCTGACGTCGCCGCAACTCTTGTCCGTGACCGAAGAAATCACGCCCGATATCGTCGCGGCGGCCTGTTCGCTCGGCACCGGCGACATTGAAACCGCAAATCACCGGCCCTGCATCGCGTCCTGCGGCACCGGCTTCATCATCGCCGAGCTGAAGAGCCGCACCGCCCTCGCCGCCGCCGGCCCGCGCGCCGATGTCTTCGGCGACCACATCGCCGGCTACTCGACGTCGAAGATTTTGCTCTACGTGCAGACCGGCGAAGACAGGATCGACATCCGCGCGCGAATGTTCGCGCCGCTGAACAAGATCCCCGAAGATCCCGCCACCGGTAGCGCCAACGTCGCGCTGATCGGCCTGCTAGCCAGGCTCCGCCCGGAGATTGATCTGACGCTGTCGAAGACCATCCTGCAGGGCTTCGAGATGAGGCGCCCGAGCCTGCTGTTCGCCAGCGCCGACAAACGCGGCAGCGAGTTCATCTCGACCTCGATCGGCGGACACTGCGTGGCGATGATGTCGGGAACGATCGAGCTGAAATGAGGCCCGACAGCTCGACCGGCGCTGGCCTGCGGCCGGCCAGCGCGCTCAGAACTCGTCCGGGCAGGGATCGACGATCTTCCACAGATCGACGCCGTTCTTGATCTTCTTCATGTCGGTGGTCAGCCCGCCGTGGCGGCTGAGCCAGTCTTTCACGGTCTGCGGATAATACGACATCAGCTCCGAGGTGCCCTCGAGGCTGGTCACCTTGATGCCGAAGGTGAAGGACTTGTCGTAATAGGCCTGGTGGAAGCCGACGCTGGCCCGCGGCGTCACGCAGATCTTGTTCAGCGGCACGATGCCGAACACCAGCGTGCAGGCCGAATTGCAGATGCCGTCGATGATCACCCGCTCGTGGCGGTCGCGGATCCGCTGATACTTGGCCTTGTATTCCTCGACATAGCCGCCGTGGTCGCGGGTGATGTGCAGATCGGCCCGCGCCGGCGCGGCGATCAGGATCATCGGCAGCAGCAACGCGAACAGTCTCGGCGCAAGACGTCTCGGCAGGCTCGGCACAAACGGGCTCGACATGGGGCAATCGCAGCGGGACACGGGACACACCGGCTAAATCCGCCGGACGTCCCACATTGGCTCGGCTTGGTTGCGGGAGGTTAATCAGCCCATTCCGGCGGAATCCTGGGGCGGGGGCGGCCCCGTGGCACCTCGCCGCGCGCGGGCGGCGGGCCGAACAAACCGTTGGCTCCACCCATTCCCCAGGCATCCCAAAGGCGGGGCCCCCGCTCCCTTGGACCCCCGGAACAAATTGCGCTATCCCGACTTCACCGGGGGGGGCACGCCGCCCGGCCCGCGCGCTTGTAGCTCAGCTGGATAGAGCATCGGATTTCGATTCCGAGGGTCGGAGGTTCGAATCCTTCCGAGCGCGCCATTGCCTGTCAGGCGTGGAGAATGTCCCTCCTGCCGACAGTCGGCTCCGCTGCCGAACCGGCAGCTAGTCGCCGACCCGTGTGGCACGCTCGGGGAGCACCCAGATGAGCAGCGGCACGCACAGCAACAGCAATCCCGATATGATGTAGATGCCGAGTGTAAGACCGCCGGTTTGTGCCTTGATGTATCCGAGAAACGAAGGGCTGATGAAGCCGGCGGTGATGCCTAGCGTGCTGACGATGGCGATGCCCGACGAGGCCGCCTCACGGCTCAGATAGGTCGGCGGCAGCGTCCAGAACAGCGGCCCGATCGCGGTGACGCCGAAGCTCGCAACGCACAGCGAGCCGATCAGCGTGTAGGTCGAGCCTTGCAGCGAGACCGCCGCCAGCAGTCCGGCGGCGGCGAGCACGAAGCAGGCCACCAGGTGCCAGCGCCGCTCTTTCAGGGCGTCGGAGCTGAAATTCACCAGCAGCAGTCCGGCGATGCCGCACAGCATCGGGATGGCAGTCAGCAAGCCGATGCTCATGATCTGCGACACACCGCTGTCGCGGATCAGGGTGGGAAGCCAGAAATTGAACAGATAGTTCGCCGAAGTCGGTACGAAGTACAGCAGCGCCAACAGATAGATTGCCGGATCCTTGAAGGTCGCGAGCGTGAAGTGCTTCACCTTCTGATCCGACTTGGTCTGATCTTGCTCCAGCCTCGCCAGTAGTTGCGAGCGCTCGGTTGCGGCGAGCCACTTGGCCGATCCGGGTCCGTCGTCCAGGCAGAGATAGCAGACGACGCCGAGCACGCAGGCCGGCAGCCCTTCGACGATGAACACCCACTGCCAACCGCGCAGCCCGAGCGCGCCGTCCAGGCCGGTCATGATCGCGCCGGTCAGTGGGCCGACGATTGTGGCGGCCACCGCGTTGGCGAGAAAAATGACAGCGGTGACCCGGCCGCGCTGTGCGCTTGGAAACCAATAGGTCAGGTACAGAATCATGCCGGGAAAGAACCCGGCTTCGAATACGCCGAGCAGTACGCGCATGACGTAGTATTGCGTCGCGCTGGTCACGAACGCAGTCGCGACCACCGTCAAGCCCCACAGCAACATGATGCGCAGGAACGTCTTGCGGGCGCCGAGGCGCTGGAACAGAAGATTGCTCGGCAGCTCCAGCGCCGCGTAGCTGAGAAAGAAGATGCCGGCAGCGAAGCCGAATTGCGCCGGATTGATGCCGACCGCCTCACCCATCTGCAACTGGGTGAAACCGACATTGACGCGGTCCAGGAAGGCAACGCAGTAGCTCATGAAGAGCAGCGGCAACACCCGCCAGGCGATCTTGCGGAACATCCCGCTGTCCTCGGCTGCCGCCGTCTCCGTCAATGTCATCGCGTTCTGCATGTTACCCTCCCTTACAAAGGCTTCTGTCGTTTCGTTATCGACGCCAGCCCCGCCGGCTCGCGCCCGCGCGCTTCGCGCTCAAGATCGTTGTGATGCCGCCTGATCGCGCATCCCCGTCACAACGCGCTGACACAGCGCGACGACGTCGCCGTCATGCTCGAAGCCGAGGGTGTCAGCGATTGCGGTAGCAAGTGGCGGTTGGCTGCCGAATTGCGCCTCGACTGCGGGCACGGGCGCATAGCTGATGCGCTGCCGCACCTGTTCGCCGATCACCGCCGCGAGCCCGTCGATGAGTTCGCTCATCGACAGGCGCAGCGCCGGCAAGGTCCAGGCGCGCCTCGCAGTGAGGCGAGCCGCGGGGATTTCGGCGGCGTGAATGAGGTTGTCGACGCAGCGCTGCACCGACATCATCCAGGCGGTCGCCTGTTCCGACACCGGCAGCACGAAGGCCTCGCCGGCAAGCGCCGCGTGGAATACGTCGCTCATGAACGCCGAGATCAGCCCGCTCGGTTGACGCGGCCGCGCCACGATACCCGGCAGCCGGACCGAACGAGCATCCACCGCCCCGCGCCTCACATAGTCGGTGAGGAAGGTTTCCATCATCAACTTCTGGGCGCCGTAGGCCATCGTCGGCAGCGGCAGCGTGTCGTCATCGATCGTCGGCGGCAACGGCACGCCGAACACGGCGATCGAACTGCAATAAACCACGCGCGGACATCGGCCGCGCGCCGCAAGCCGCTCGATCAGGCCGCGCGTGGCGTCGAAATTGATCGCCCAGCCCAGCGCAGGATCGGCCTCGGCAGCACCGCCCGGCACTGCGGCCAGATGAAACAGGTAGTCGATCTCCAGTGACGACACCCGCCCGATCACCTCGGCATCGCCGAGCGATCCCACGAACGGGCGAACTTGGGGCGCGCGGAGGACCGGCAAGGTCGTGTCGACCAGAGTCAGCATGTCGAACGGCACGCCGTTCAGTTGGCCGCGTTCGAGCAGCCGCGTAACCAGCGCAGTCCCGATGAAACCGCCGGCTCCGGTAACGACAACATGCATGATTAGCGAGCCCTGAGCGGCCCGACCGTTTGGTCGATGGCGCCGAAGATCGTCCGCCCCTCGGCATCAAGAACCTCCCAGCCGGACCCGGTCACCGAAGCGGAGGAATTCTGTGCGAGCGGCGCCGAATTGGATCATCTCGAAGCCGCGGCGCTCGGCGATGCAGGCCGAGCCGACCCGATCGGGATCGCCTTCCGACACCGTTCCCGAGCCCAGGATCGTGCCCGCAATAAGAGACCGGGTCGCCGTGACGTGCCGAATGAGATCGAAGAAGCTGAAGTTCATCGCTCCGCCGAACGGATGACCGAAGGATTTGCCGTTGAGTTCGACCCGCAGCGGCAACTTGATGCGGCCATCCGACCAGACATCGCCCAGTTCATCCGGAGTCACGGCGATCGGCGCGAAACTGGACGCGGGCTTGGCCTGGATCCAGCCGAAGCCGGTCTTCATTTCGATCGGTGCGATCGTGCGCAGGCTCCAATCATTGATCAGCACGATGAGGCGGATCGCGTCGTGGATCTCGTCGGCGCTCGGCGCCATCGCAACGTCGCCGAGGATGACGCCGAACTCGCCCTCGAAATCGATCCCGTCATCCTCGCTGACGAACGGCACGTCCTGCCGCCCGCTGAGGAGATTGTCCGAGCCGCCCTGATACACGAGCGGCTTGGCGCCCTGCGCATTGGTCATCTGGAAGGCTTTCGCCATCAGTTCGCCATGGGCAAGGAAGGCTGATGCGTCGAGCCATTGATAGGCGCGCGGCAGCGGCGCCAGCGCCTGCGTGGCGTCGAAGGCGAATGCATCCTTGGCGCGCCCCTCGTTGAGTTCGCGATAGTGCCGTTCGAACGATGGCGCATGCTCGCCCCAGTTCTCAAGCGCAAGCTGCAGGGTCGGCACCTCAGAGAAGACGGCAGTAGCCAGATCGCGTGACACGATGGCGAGACGGCCGTCCCGTCCGGGACCAGCCAGGGTGGCGAACTTCATACGCAGATGTCCTTTCAAGGAATGTGAGAGCCGTATCCACGGCATGTGCGGACAGGCGAGATGTCAGTCGGTGATCGTCGTACCCCCGTCGACCACGATGTTCTGGCCGGTGATGAAGCTCGCCGCCGGAGACGCCAGGAACACCGCGGCGCCGGCGATCTCGGCGATCTCACCCATCCGCCGCAGCGGCGTCTGCTGCATCCGCCGCTCGAACACCTCGTGGTTGGCAACGATCGGTGCTTCGAGGCCGGTCTTGATCAGCCCGGGAGAAACGCAATTGGCCCTGACATTCCGCGGCCCCCACTGCACCGCCAGATTGCGGGCAAGCTGTGCCAAGCCGGCCTTCGACAGCGCGTAGCTACCAATGTTGGTGTTGCCACGAAGGCCAGCGATACTGGAAATCAAGATGACGCTGCCATCGCCGCGCGCTGCCATTCCCGGCGTCACCAGCGAGCACAGCCGCAGCGCGCTACGCAGATTGACGCCGATCACCTGCTCGAATTCGTCGGGCGGCGCCTGATGCATGGGACCGAAAAAGCCGGTGATACCAGCATTGCAAACCAGGATATCGATGCGTCCCCAAACTTCGGTAACATCATCGACAAGGCGCTCCAGGTCGGCATCGACGAGCACATTCGCAGGCACCGCGATGGCCTGGCCGCCCGCGTGGCAGATCTCCTGGACCGTGTCGTCACATCCGGCCGCATCGTCGCTGGAGACGACGACCTGCGCGCCGGCACTGGCCATTGCCTTCGCGATGCCGCGGCCGATGCCCCGGCTCGCTCCGGTGATCACGGCCACGCGGCCGTCCAAAGAAAACATCGTTCGTCCAGTCATCGTCTCGCGGCCGGATCGGCGGCTTGGAAGGTGTCGGGTGTGCGGATCGACTACTGACGAACGTCAGTCTGGATAGAGCATGTCGAACACGTCTTTGATGTGCTGCTTGAGAAAGGCGGCTGCGCGGTCGCCATCTCGGCTCAGCACGAAATCCGCGAGCTTCTTGTGCTCGTCGCAGAAGTCGTTACTCCAGCGCGGCGTCATCATCGCCGCGCAACGATAGCGATACATCTGATTGTAGAGCGCATCCGACATCTGCAGCAGGCGGGCCGATCCGCATGCGGCCAGGAGTTGGCGGTGGAAGCGTTTGTGAATGCTCTCGAGATCCGGCACAGCCCCCCGGTGCCGCGCGTTGCTCTCGCCGGCGGACAGCAGCAGATGCAGCGAAGCAACGACGGACGCCTCCCATTCGCTGTCGCCATGGCGCATCGCGCGCAGCAGCGCCTCGGACTCGATGTTTTGTCGCAGCCAGACGATGTCTTGGAGATCGTCACGGCTGAGTGGCGCCACCTGGAACCCCCGGCGTCCGACCGCTCTGACGAAGCCGCTGTTGCTGAGCCGCGATAAGGCTTCCCGGATCGGTGTCGGGCCGATCCCGTGGCGGTCGCACAGCTCCATGACGCCGAGCTTGGCGCCGGCACTGAAGCGGTTGTTGAGGATATCCGCAGTGATCAGCTCGACCGCTCGCTCGGCCAGCGTGCTGCTTTCCGACGCTTCGTCGCCGGCTGATTCCGCCAAAGCAATCAAAGTTCCGCTCCCGTGCCATTTATCGACAAAACTGTTTTCATCGACAAAACAGTTTTTATCGATAAAGTCAATCCGACCTGCTTGCGTTGATAGGACCTCCGCGCAAGGCGAAAGGACGCCCGACGGCACCCGGCCCTGCAACGGCCGCGCGCCAAGACTGACAATCTGCGTTCAGGGGCTATTGCGGAGGTGTCCGGCAGGCGCCCGTGTCCGCCCGCCTCACAGGCTCGCCATGGCAGCGCTGTGGGCCCGGTCGAGCAGCGATAAGCGGCCGGCGATGTTGCGATCGAGCGCTGCAATGAGGTCCGAGCTCAGGCGCAGGCAGCCGTTGCTGTCGATCTCGATATCGCCATCAGCGGCGGCCGCTTTAAGGAGCGTCCGAACATGCGTGCGCGACACGCCGAACGGACGGCCGAACGCCGTGTAATCGACCGCAAGCCACCGGCCCGGGGATCTTCCCTGCAGTCGAACGAGCTTCATCAGCATCAGCATGCCCGCCGACGCTGCGTAGAATCGCAGGATCGGGCGATTGGCGATGAAGATCTGCTTCGCCATGGATTCCAGTGTCGCGATCCAGGCCCCGCGCATCGCTTTGAGGAAGGCCAGATCACCAGCCAGCGGCAACGCATAGGTGTCGCGGCCGAACAGCTCGCCCAACGCCGAGTAGTGCACGCGGATGAAGCAGCGGTCGTGCTCGATCAATGCCGACCTCGGCTGAACGAGCCGCATGCGCAGATCGTGCGATGCCGGGCTGATCTGGAGATGGCCGACCTGCGCAAAGCGTGCGACGACGAGATCGATCTGACGCGGGCTGGCAACGCCGAACCAGCCGACGGCCTGTTTGAGCCTGCCGATCGTCGGATAGCTCGAGACGTCGTGCTCGCGGAAGCCGCCCCACAGCGCCATGATGATGCCGTACACCATGATGCGCCCACCATCGAGCATCAGCTCCATGGACGAGAGGTTGTTCTCGTAGAGATCGAGAACCGCGTCGATGTAGATGTCGCGAGCGCCACAAAAATTCGGATGCTTCAGGATGCCGTCCGTCGTCAGATAGAGGGGCTCTTTCACGTCCACGGTCGTAAACCTGCTCAGAGGCTGTCGATGCCGGGCCGATGGTAAGCAATTCTGTGCAACACAACAATTGTCGGTACGAGGCTCCCGGTTAGCTCCTATCCTGAACCGATCGGATTCACTCGGTGAGCAATGTAAACGTGTTCTGACCGATTACCGACCTCCCCGCCGAGCGGCTCGGACGTTAGTTGCGGCGCGCCGCACGCACAGCACTCGACTTCCAGTTGCGCCAGAGCCGACACCGATCGAGGAGCTGTTCGCCCGCTTGTCCGGCCGATAGGACGCGCTGAGTTCGGCCATTCGCTCGCCTACGAACGCTCCCCCCCGGATAGGCGCAATCTTCTCCGTCCAGGTCCGGAGCCGGGCTGCTAATCATCGATAAGCAACTACTGGGGACGACAAAGCGATGCGAATGATGTTGCGCGTTCACCTTGATCCGGTTCGGGGCAGCGAGGCGCTGAGGTCCGGCGCGATGCAGAAAGCCATCGGTGCCTTCTCACGGAAATACGACCCCGAGGCCAGTTACTTTACAGTTGATGGCGGCGGTCGCACGGCCTTCTTCGTGCTGGACATGCAGGCGTCGCACCAGATGCCCGCGATCGCCGAAATCTTCTTCCATATCGGCGCTGAGGTCACGCTGATGCCCTGTATGACACCAGAGGATCTTCAGGCGGGTATCGCGGCCATCGACCTTTAGCAACAGCTCGCGGTTTGAAGCATTGCGGATGGCCTTCCCGAAACTCTGCCCAGGGCGCCAGCCGCCGCTTTAGTCAAAAATCCGTCTCGGAAGCTGTACCGGAAGCGTCTGGTCGAAGATCTCCGGCTGCTGTGCCTAGGGCGTCTCGTCGCCCATCATGGACGCGTCGATGACGTCGGCGAACCGCAGCAGTTCCTCGACCAGAGACTTCAGCGACTCCGCGCCCAATGGATGCAACCGTTTCCATTGCGCGTTGAAGACGTCGGGAATCGCCTTGTTGATGACGGCCTCACCCGCCGCAGTGAGTTGGATCTTGATGGTCCGCCGATCGCTCGGCTCAGGAAGCCGCGCGATGTAGTGCAGCGCCTCGAGCCTGTTGATGCGGCTGTTCAGGCCCGCGCCGCTCAGCAACAGGTGCTTGGTCAATTCCTTCGGCGTCAGGCTGTAGGATGCCCCTGCTCTACGCAATGCGGTCAACACGTCGAATGTGCCACGTGTCAGATCGTACGGCGCCAGAACCTCGTCGATGAAAGCCGTCGACTGGATATGGATCCGGCCGATCAGTCCGTAGATGCGCGCCGGCTCCGGGTCGATGTCCGGACGTTCGGCCTGCCACTGCCGCACGATTTCGTCCACGCGCAGACGCGCGGCGCTATCCGTCGTAGCGCGCTTCCTTCGATTCTTGTGCGTGGAATCGCTCATACTACGCTCGTTTCATTCACCGCAGGGGCGCCGTCTCACATGGCCCAGGTGACGATACGCCTCTCCAGAAACTCGAGCACATAGAAAAGTGCGACGCTCAGCAGCGTCAGAGCGAGAATAGCTGCGAAAGCCACCGGCGTCTGTGATTGTGAGGTCGAGATCATGATCAGATAGCCGAGGCCGCTCTGCGCCGAGACGAACTCACCGATCACGGCGCCGATGACCGCAAAGGTGATCGCGACCTTGCAGCCGGTGAACAGCGCCGGCATGGCCGCCGGCAGCCGCAGCCGTCGCAGGATCATGTATTGAGGCGCGCCGAGCGAACGCATCAGGTCGAGCATCGATTTCGGCACGCTTTCGAGACCGGCAACGACGTTGACGAGGATCGGAAAGAAACACACCAATACGACGATGACGATCTTCGGCCATTCTGAAAAGCCGAACCAAAGTGTAACCAGCGGCGCCAGCGCAACTTTGGGGATCGACTGCAGGCCAAGCAGTAGCGGATAGACCAGTTTGCGTGCCAGGGGATTGAAGGCGATCACCGCGGCGAGCGGCACCGACAAGACCAGCGCCAGCACGAAGCCGAACACCGTCTCCCGCAGCGTCACCAGCGAGTTCGTCGCGAGTTCCGGTGCCCACGCGATACTGGCGGTCACGATCTGCGACGGCGCCGGCAGCAGCCATGACGGGATGGCCAGTGCTCGGCACAGCCACTCCCAAGCGACGATGCAGGCCAGATAGACGAACGGCGTCACCAACCGGCCGGCGACCGAAGCGGCATTCATGCGACGTCCTTTTGACGCGCGAAGATCAGCTCCCGCACCTGCTGCTTGATGGCCTGAAACCGCGGCAAGGCGGCCGTCGCGACTGACCGCGGCCGCGGCAGATCGACCTTGATATCCGCGATGATGTGGCCCGGGCGGGCCGACATCACGAGCACGCGGTCGCCGAGCAAGATCGCCTCTTCGATGTCGTGCGTGATCATGAACGCGGTGCGCCCGAATTCGGCCCACAGGCGGGACAACTCCAGCGAAAGCTCTTCGCGAGTCAGCGCATCGAGCGCGCCGAACGGCTCGTCGAGCAGCAGGAAACGCGGATCCGACAGCAATGCGCGGCAGAATGCGGCGCGCTGCTTCATGCCGCCAGACAGCATCTGCGGCCGGTGAAGGGCGAAGTCCTTCAGGCCCGTCATCTCGAGCAACTGCCAGGCGCGCTTGCGCGATTGCTCCTTGTCGAGATGCAGGATGTCGGCCGACAGCAGGACGTTGTCCAGGATGGTCGCCCAGGGAAACAGCACGTGGTCTTGAAACACGATGCCGACTTCGTAGGACGGCTCGCGCAGCGGCTGGCCATAGCGTTTCATGTCGCCGCTCGAGGCCGGTTCAAGCCCCGCGATG
>NZ_BADD01000610.1 GCF_000333455.1 Rhodopseudomonas sp. B29 | reverse complement strand
CGCGTCGGACACCGCAGGCGCATCCGCCGGTGGCTGCTCCGGCAGATCAGAAAGGGATGGGGCGGCGGACTCGCATCGGTCCTGCGCCGCCCCGGAGGCGTCAGCAGACGCCCCCTGTTCGGAGGCCAAGGGCTCATCACCCGCGGATGCGGACGGAGCTGGTTTATGCCCGGCCTCGCGCTGTGCCTCCGGTTGCTGTTCGATCACTCCGCCGCGGCTCTCGCGCTCGACGTGGCCGTGGTTGAAGCCGCGGCCCTTCGCGCCGGTTAGGCGGCTCGCCACGTTCGGTTTATCTATTGGCTTGGCATTGTCGGGGCCGACATGGTCGCGCAGTTCCTCGGCGCTGTAGACGCCAAGCAGAACATCCGGGAAATAGGTGCGGCAAAAGTCCCGGCTCGTGTTGTAGTAGAGCTGCAGATCGGGCTTGGTCTTCCACAGAGGCGAGTTCTTCGGTTGGATCTTCGCAAATTGCGGCGACGTGTATTCCAGCGTCTCGCCGGTCTCGCGCAACGTCGCGGTGACGGTGCACGTCCTGGTGTCGCCTTCTCCGGCGAAGGTGTGACGCAGCCGGCCGACGATCGGCGCGCGCTGCTCGATCACGGCGTGCACGAGCTGGGACTCGTAGCCGATCCGGTCATTGACCACGTAGGACTTATTCGCCACCGCGAACGGCGAAAACCGCCATTCCAGCGCCTGGATGCAGACCGCAAGGCACATGCCCGGATTGCCGCGTAGATGCTTCGGCACAGCCGTTTCGGCGATGGCCATGCACTTGGCGAACTCCATCACCTCCACCATGTTCTGGAAGCGCAGGCCGCCGAGCGCGTCTGAAACCTCCAGCGAGCTCGCCGCGACGCGGTCGATGCGGTCTTCAATGCGTGCGATGTCGGCCATGGGTTACTGCGCCTCTGCGAGTTCTAGTTCGTGGTCGATACGGTTTTGCGCCCATGACGGAAGCGCCAGATACTCGGCGTCGGCGCCGCCGGGGCCGTGCCATTCGCCGGTGGCGAGGCACTTGGCGAAGGTCTTCGCCGCGACAAAGTTCTGCCGCTCGCCGCGCGCGAGGTCTTCATCCCGCAGTGTGACGATGCGGGTGCAGTAGGGAGGCTTCTTCTCGACGAACACGAACGAGAAGCTGGCGACGTCGCGGCCCGTGATGGCGTGCCAGCCAGCGGCGATCAGCGCGGCTTGCTGGTGGTAACCGTTCTCGGCGATGGTCCGGGCCAGATCGGCGGTCTGAACGCTGGTAGTGGTCTTGAGGTCGGCGAAGTCGCCGGCGTCGTTTGGGATGGCGTCGGGGCGCGCCTTCAACCAGATGCCGGTGTCCTTGCAGCGCCACACGATGGTTTGCTCGATCGCGCCGTTCAGAATTCCGGCCTCGATCAGTGGATGGGTAGCAAGCGACTTGGCGAGGCCCCGGATTGTCTCAAGCTGCGATTTGAGCAGAACCGTTCGGCCCTGGGCCTCCTGTTCAGCCTTCCACGCTTTGGCGGCGTCGGTGCGCCACGAGTCCCACTTGTCGGGCCTGACAACGTACAGCGTGTTGAAGTCGTCTTCACCAAGGAGAAGGTGATGCGCGGCGCGGCCGAACACCAGCGGCTCGGATTCGTCAGGATCGATCCGATCCGGGTTGTACGGGCTTTCGCACCAGTAGTGCGCCGGGCTCTGACTGGCTATCTTGCGCAGCCCAGAGGACGAGATAGACGGCGCGTCGCACAGATTGGCGCCGTGATACACCTCCATCGGAACGCCGCTGTAAATGCCTGGCGTGCTGATCGGCTTGCCGTCCCAACGCTGCACCTTCATCGTGCCATTTCCTTCTGAATCGCGTGCTCGATACCGACGTTGAGCTGCGTGGCCTGGTCGAGGATTTCGGCGAACGACAGCTGCGCTGATCTGATCATCGGGACAGAGTTGGCGCGGACGCCGGCTTCAAGCTTGATCATGGCGTCGGTGAAGCGGTCGGACAGCAGCGACATTTCGTCGGCGGCCCAGCGGAGGCGGTCTCCGATCGGAGTCTCGGCGGATTGGATGGTGACGAGGCGGCAGGTCATTGCCACGGCCTCCCGAACGCGCCGCAGTATCCATCTTCAGCTTCGTAAGGTACCCGCCAACGCCACGCCATGCAGTCAGATCCTACACATCTCGTCTTCTCTGTTGTAGACCCGTCGTACCAGCGATTGTAAGCGGCCCCGCCGTTCAGAACTCGCGCGAGCGGGCACCATTGCATCTTGGCCGTTTCCTCTGTGTAGTAGCTCATTGTCCCATCCCTCCCAGCGCATGAAAGATCGCTTCGCTGTTCACGCCGATCGCGGCGAGAACGATGATGAAGATCGCCACGACTAACTCGGCGGCGAATAGTCCGGTGAATTGCATCTCCGCGCCCCTATGCCATGCCGTTGATGATCTTGCCGGCCGCATCTCGGCTCATGGACGGGGGGGGCGCCTTCGAGAAGAGCGACACGGGCGCGGAGCGCGGCGTTCTCGGACTCAAGCATGTCCACGATCCCAAGAGCCTCGTTCACGCCCGAGAATGGGCCGTGAGACATGCCTAGAACGTCTCGATCTGGATGATCAAAACATGCCTTGTGGGCCGCACGCAGAGCATTCAGGGCAGCGGTGTAGTACGGGCGATCACCTGCGCTCATGACCGCACCTTGGCGAGGATGGCGCGGGCGCGACGGCTATGCTCACGCTCAATGCAGAGAGGGCCGCCAATCTGATCTCGATCGTCCCGAGCAGTTGTGGCGCTGACCTCGCCGCATCCATCGCAAAGTTCGCAACCGTCATCTTGGTCTCCGTCATTGTCGACTAACAGCGACTTCAGCTCCCCGACCATCTCCTCGAACAGGTGATCGCGGTTGACGGCGCGGACGATCAGGGCGGCGTCAGCAGGCCACACGGCATCGGCAGACGGATTTCCGGGAATGTGCGGAGCCGCGACGCAGTTCTGCGTGGCCTCCGAATAGATGCGATTGATCTCCGGGTCATAGCTCCACGGCCTCGGTGTCGCCTTGCTGATATCGGCCATCACGCGACCTCCACTGGCTTGCCGTCGACTAGGCGGTAGAATGTGTTCGGCTTGATCCCGTCGCGACCAACAAGGCCAGCCCACACGGCTAACAACTTGCCTCGATCAGGACCGTATGCATCCAGCCGCTCGGCAAGAACGATAGCTCCCGTTTCATTCAGCCATTGCCTTGCCATCAATTCCAAACGCAGCGGCAATTGACCATTGGCCGCTGGCGGTGGCCGCGCCCTGGGTGCCGCTGGCGGTGGCCGCGCCCTGGGTGCCGCTGGCGGTGGCCGCGCCCTGATAGCCGCTGGCGGTGGCCGCGCCCCGGGTGCCGCTGGCGGTGGCCGCGCCCTGGGTGCCGCTGGCGGTGGCCGCGCCCTGGGTGCCGCTGGCGGTGGCCGCGCCCCGGGTGCCGCTGGCGGTGGCCGCGCCCCGGGTGCCGCTGGCGGTGGCCGCGCCCTGATCGCCGCTGGCGGTGGCCGCGCCCCGGGTGCCGCTGGCGGTGGCCGCGCCCTGATAGCCGCTGGCGGTGGCCGCGCCCTGATAGCCGCTGGCGGTGGCCGCGCCCTGATAGCCGCTGGCGGTGGCCGCGCCCTGATCGCCGCTGGCGGTGGCCGCGCCCTGATAGCCGCTGGCGGTGGCCGCTTCGTTGTCGCCAGTCGCGACCGGGCCATCGGTCCATTTCGCCCGATCAAATACCCACTTCACCGCGCGAGCGGCAAGATCTGAAATGGAGAGTTCGACCTTCAAGGTGATCGACGCTGACGCCAGCTTATTGTCGTCAGCGTCGCGCTCGCCATCCTGCACAACCTCGGCAAATCGCGAAGTAGGCGGATAGTAATCAAAGACCGAGAGTGGATGCTGATCTTCTGGGCAGGCGTGGAACCCGTTGCTGCACGCCTTGATCGGCCCTTTCACGGTGTACGTCTTGCCGAACTCGAATTTGAATCCTCTGCACGAAAGGTCGCGATCAAATCCTTTGATCGACGTGACCGGCGGCAGCGCGTCGCTCGTCTTCTTTTTCCCCATGGCCCTCACTCCTCAAAGATTGCGTCGGTGTCGGAGAAGTCGCGACCGGCAGCGGCACGCTTTGGCGCTGGGTCTTCTCCGCCGAGTCGTTCGATAATTTCGAGCGCATCACTGATCGCGCGATTGTAAGCTAGCTCGTCCGGGCTCATGACACTGGGGTCACTACCGCCGAGCGCGTTGATCTCTTCCCAGGCGAGATCAAGGGCGGTGATAGCTATCATGGCTCATGCTCCCGCGCGCTTGGAGATGACGTAGCCGAATTTATTCAAACCGATGATGATGGCATCGGCCTTAATGTAGCTGCAGAAATCAGCGGCAATACTGGCTCGCGCCACCTCCATATCGACCTCCACCAGCTCATCGCTCTGCTTGATGAGCTTGAGGCCAAGCGTTTGTGCGGCGATCTGCAGTTCCTCAACGACAGTGTCGCTATCGACCGTTGGCGCCCAATCGATGAACTCGTCCAACAGCTGCCAATTCGTCTTCTCGACCGGATTCTCCGGCTCTTCCGGCGTCCACACGCCAAGCTCGATCAGCAGGTCGATAATTGTACTTAAGGCGTCTGGATTATGGGGCGCGCGGTGCGCTCTCGCGATCTCTTGAAACCGCGACATAGCCTCTTCCTTCGTCTTGATCGCCATCACGCAGCCCTCCGGAACGAGTTCGCCGCCTGGATCGACACGAACGACTCGACGAACTCGTATTCGTCTTGGCTGAGCGGCTCGGCGCGATCGGCCCAACGGGTCATGACGGCGCGGGCGATGTCCTTGGTCGCATCGCGCGACGTGCCGGCGTCCAGGTCGATCTCGATGATCTGGCAAACCGCCTTCGGGTCGATCTCGCCCGACACGATGTCCGTGATCGTCTCGGATCGGGACAGGTCGGTGAGGTTGTTGCGCTCCAGCAGATAGCCGCCGGCGTGATGGGCGCAGATCACGATGTAGGACGGGGTGGGCAGGGTGTTCATGACTCAGGCCTCCACCGGCTGATGGGTCAGCGCGTTCTCGGACAGTCGCTTCATCGTGGCGACAAGCGGATTCAGAAAATCCGTGTCGATGCCGTCTGCGCGGCCCGCATCGATCACGTTTGCCAGCGAGGCCATGAAGCGGTTGAGCTTCGCCTGCTCAGGCGACGGCATCGCGTCGATCGACGCTCGCGCCTCCGTGATGGCTTCTTCGAACGTCTCGCCGGTGAAGACCGAGATATCGCGGTCCCACAAGTTCTTTGCCGACTTCGGCAGAAAGAACACGATGCAGAATCTAGCATTCGCTTCGATTTGGAATTCGACGCTCGGGCTGATGCAGCCTTTCGCCGTCAGCATTGCCGGTAGCGGATTGATTGCAGCATAAATCTCAGAAATCGTCGTGCTGCGGTCCGTGGTGCTCATGTCGCGGTCTCCCCTTGCGATGGGGAGACGATAACACAGGTTATCGTGACGTCAATAAGAAAAGTTATCGACGCTGAAAATAATTCGGGTTATAGCTTCGGCATGGCCGAAGCACCCTACATGCCGCTGTACGTCGGGGATTACCTCGGGGACACGCAGCACCTCACCACCGAGCAGCACGGCGCCTACCTGCTGCTGTTGATGACCATGTGGCGGACAGGCGGCCGCCTTCCAGACGACGCCGGAAAGCTCGCCAGAATCGCCAGAGTCACGCCGCGGCGGTGGCCGCTGGTTTGGGAGGTCGTCGGGGAATTCTTCACCGTCGCCGACGGTGCGGTGACGCAGGGAAGGCTGGAACGGGAGCGCCAAAAAGCCGCTTCGATATCGCAGAAGCGGAGCAACATCGGAAAGCTCGGAGGCCGCCCTAAGTCTTTGAATAACAAAGAACATGACAAAGCAAAAGGTTTCGATTTGCTTAAGCAAAATGAAACCATTCATACCAAACCATACCAAGATAGAAAGAAAGAGGGAGCTATCGCTCCCTCCAAAGAAGCTGATCCTGCCGGTCTTGGTGGTGACCTCTTCGGCGATGAAGCCTCTCCTCCGGCACAACCTCAGTGCTCAACCACAACCACAGAAGAAACGCGCGCGGGCGCGAATTTGCCGGCGGTGGTCGGAGGCTCCGGAGCGCCCCGCGCGGCCCGCAGGAAGGCCGGCCATGCGCTGCCGCCGGATTGGCAGCCATCCGACGCCGATTGGGCCTACGCCGCTCAGAAGGGCCTACAGGCCCCGCAGATCGAGCATCAGGCCGAGAAGTTCCGGAACTACTGGCACGGCAACCAGAGCCCGAAGGTCGATTGGGCGGCGACGTGGCGGAATTGGATTTTGACGGCGATTGAGCGCGGCGTGAACCGGGGCGGCGGCGTGCCAGCGGCGCCGCGCGTTTCGGCGACAGATTCGGCGATCGCCGGCATCATGAAGGGCTACCACGCATTGAAGGAAAGGGAGCGGAATGAGCAATGATCTGGCTGCGCCGATCGGTGGCGCGGAATTGGAACGGGCGACGGCCGGCGCGACCAAGGTGTGCGCGGTCGCTCGAGACACATTCGAGGCGGGCTCGACGGGGGTCGCCGGGATGCGGGAGGCCGTCGGACAGATCGACGCCGCGATCGCGTTGTGGAACGGGCCGGACGGCGCCGCTGCGGCGCGCGCGTCGGCACCGGCTCAACCAGAGCAAATCGGAGCCGCGCTCGCGCTGCTGCTCAAGGGCATCCCGAAGACCAAGGACGAGGACCGCGAGGTCTTCGGCCAGCTGCTTTTCGAGGGAATGTGGGCTGGGGCTAAGCCCGACGATCGGCGGGGCTGATGGCC
>NZ_BADD01000611.1 GCF_000333455.1 Rhodopseudomonas sp. B29 | reverse complement strand
CTCCAGCGTCGGGCCGTTAACTGCGACCAAAGCAGACCGAAGCATTGAGCGGCCGTTCTTCCGTGGCGTTTCAGATGAGCGCCCGGAACGTACCAAACGGAAAAACCGTCCGCCCAATCCTCGACACACCCTTCCGCCTGGGCATCCGCTTCGCTGATGTCCTTCAGCCGCTCGATCTTCGTCGCGGTGACGATCAGCGTGAGGCGGGACGCCCATCTCGGCATGTGGATGGGGGGTTTCGGTTTCGACCAATCGCCGAACTCAGGATTGCCGTCGGCCCAGAACCAGACTGGCATCAGGTGCCGCCGCTCCGGATCATCCTTCACCGACCACGAGTAACTGAAGTTCTCGCGGACCCACAGCCGATCGCCAGGCTGCATCTTCGTCCATGGAGATGGCCCAGCCACCAGCTTGAAGCTGCCTTTCTCTTCGTAGTCATCGCGAACCTTGCGAACCTGACAAGCCAGCCGCCGCGTCATCGTCTTTCTGCAGTCCAAGATCGCCGCGATCATCGGCTCCGAGAACGGGATCGGGTGATCAGCCATGGCGGACCACCTTGCGATAGACGTGCCCGCCGGCGTGGCTGAGGCACCACGCGCCGAACCGAGTGCTCGGATCGCAGGTGATGCGCCACGGGCCGCGGATGAGAAGCTGGTAACCGATCCAATCGAGCACGGTATCCATCAAACAATCTCCCTGAGTATGTCTTCGATCGCGTCCTTGTTGCCGAAATGATCGCGGAACGCGGCGAAGATCGCCGCAGCGGTCTCGCCTTCCATCGTCGGCTTGACTCCGGCCCAGCCGCCGAACTGCGCGTAGCAGTCCTGCGACCAGAACTGCCGCGCCAGCTTCTCCAGGCTTTCCTTCTTCTGCGCGCGGCGAAGCGCGGCCGCATAGACGATGGCCAGCCAGCAGGTAATCCAGCTGTTGGGCGCGGCGGCGGGGCCT
>NZ_BADD01000612.1 GCF_000333455.1 Rhodopseudomonas sp. B29 | reverse complement strand
CGCTCGCGCAGCAGCGCGTTTTCCATGCGCTCGGTGGCCCAGCTGCTTTCGGTCTGCTGCTGCATGGCGGCCAGCTCGCGCTGCGCCTTGGCGCGCTCGTCACGGGCGGTCTGCAGCTCCTGCTCCAGAGCGCGCAGCCTCTGCGCGTCCGGAGAGGGGCCGGCCTTGCCGCCGGCGAGCTGGTCTCGCAGCTGCTTGTTTTCGCTCTCCAGCTGCTGGACACGGCTGCCGAGCATCTCGGCTTCCTTGACCTGCAGCATCAGCTGGCGGTCGAGTTCGGCGACGCGCTGGCTCAAGCCTTCGACGCGGCCACGCGCCTCGGTGAGTTCGCGGGTCGCGGTTTCGGATTCGCCGCGCTGGTGCTCCAGCCTCTTCTGGGTCGCGGCGAATTCCTTCTCGGCCTCGTTGACGCGGACCTGCAGCGCTTCGATCTGGGTGCGCACCGCCACCAGCTCGACCTGGCGGCTGTCGGCCAGCATCGCCCGGTCGGCGAGTTCTGAGTTGATGCGTGCCAGCTCGGCCTGCTTCTCGGTGAGGGCGGCCTCGGCGCCGCGCAGCGCCTCGGTCTTGGTCGCGAATTCCTGCTCGGTGGCGGCGAGCTTCTCCTGCACCGACTTTTCACGCGCTTCGAGCGCGAGGATCGCCTCGTTCTTCTCGGCGAGCTCGGCCTTCATCTTGTTGATGGCGTCGGTCTTCTTGCCGAGCTCGGCGAACTGGCTGGCGGTCTTGTTCTTGAGCTGGTCGACGCTCATTTCCAGCCGCCGGGCCGACATGGCGAAGTCGGCGCGCAGCTGGTCCTTGTCGGCCTGGATCTCCGCCATCGACAGCGGCGTCGCGGCTTCCAGCCGCTTGGTAGTGAGCCGCACCGCGCGGTTGTGCACCAGCGGCGCGATCATCAGCGCCAGCAGCATCGCCACCAGAAAGCCGATCGCCAG
>NZ_BADD01000613.1 GCF_000333455.1 Rhodopseudomonas sp. B29 | reverse complement strand
CGACCGCGATCAGTTCGGCCGCCGGATTGGCGAACGACAGGATCGCATCGCCGGCGAGGTCGTCGTACATCACCACGTCCGCATCGCGCAGCCGCGCCACGGCGCGCAGCGTCAGCAGATCGAGATCGCCGGGGCCGGCGCCGATCAGGGTGATCGAACCTTGCGGCTGTTCGGTCATGCGGCGGTCTCGCTGGCGTCGACGAGGTGAAAGAAGCTGCCGGTGACGTGACCGCGGCGACTGCCGGTCTCGGCGGTCAGTGCGCCGTTGGCATCGCGGATTTCGGCCAGCGGTTCGTCCGGCTGAGCGATCAGGCGCGCGTAGTGAAATTCATGGCCGCGCAGCAACGCCCCGGCGTGACAGCCGGGAATCGGCGCGTGCAGCTTTGCGGTGCGATAGCCGAGATGCAGCTTGCGCTGGGCGAAGTCGGTCTCGAGGCCGAGCAGCCCGGCCATCGCGTGGCGCCCGCCAGCGGCATCGATGAGTCCAGCGCCGAGCGTCATGTAGCCACCGCACTCGCCGTGCACCGGCTTGAGCCGCGCGAAGCCGCGGAGTCCGTCGATGAAGTACGTCGCAGCGGCGAGCCTCCCGGCGTGGAGTTCGGGATAGCCGCCGGGCAGCCAGCAGACGTCGCAGCTGTCGTCCGGTGCCTCGTCGGCAAGTGGTGAGAACGGCACGATCTCGGCACCAGCGTCGCGCCAGCCCGCGAGCAGATGCGGGTAGACGAACGAGAACGCCACATCCCGAGCCAGCGCGATGCGTTGGCCCGGCGGCGTAATCGGGCGCGGCGCTTCCTCGGTCGATCGAAGTCGCGGCTGAGCAGCGGATAACAACGTGTCGAGATCGACATCGCGTTCGATCGCGGCCGCCAGCGCGTCGAACTTCGCCGCAAGTTCGTCGTCCTCCTGCGCCTGTACCAGCCCGAGATGCCGCTCCGGGATGGTGAGCGCTGCATCGCGGCCGAGTGCGCCGAACACCTTCATGCCGAGCCTGGCAAAGCCGTCGCGCGCCAGCGCCGCATGCCGTTCGCCGGCGACCTTGTTGAGGATCACGCCCGCGACGCTGACGTCGCTGCGATAGGTCGCGAACCCGTGCGCCATTGCGGCGGCGGATTGCGCCATGCCTTTGACGTCGATCACCAGCACCACCGGCCAGCCGGTCAACGCTGCGACATCGGCGGTGGCGCCATTGCCGCAGGCGCCCGGCGTCGCCACCCCGTCAAACAGGCCCATCACGCCTTCGGCAATCGAGATATCGGCATCGTCGCTCTGGCGCAGCAGCGACTCGATCCGCGGCCGCGGCATCGCCCCAACTATCCAGATTGAAAGACGGCCCGCCCGGCTGCGGCGGTGTGGAAGGCCGGATCGATGTAGTCGGGTCCACTCTTTGGAGGGCTGTAC
>NZ_BADD01000614.1 GCF_000333455.1 Rhodopseudomonas sp. B29 | reverse complement strand
CGCCCATCAGCTTGGCGAACGGCAAAGCGAACGAGTTGATCCTCTCGAGCGGCGTCATCATCCCTCCCCTGGCCGGGTTCGCTGCCGCGGCAGATGCGGCGCGATCCTCGCGTGCGTTCGATGCTGGCACAGATCAAACCACATCTCGCCGGATTTTTCAGTCAGCATGCGGAGACGATTCGATGCCATCAGGAGAGTTCATGTCCCACCGCTTTTGCCGTTCGGCCGCGATGGCCGGCGCGCTCGCACTTGCCGCGATGAGCTATCCGGCGACCGCGCAAACGGTCACCAACGAGCGCGACATCCCGCCGTTGCGGCTCGGCCAAAAAGTGCAGGTCGATGACGGGTCGTGCCCGGCCGGTCAGATCAAGGAAGTGGTCGGATCGTCGCTGACCGACGCCGGCATAACGCGGACCAGCAAATGCGTCCCGCGGCTGCAGCGGCGCTGAGCGCTACTCGGCCGGATCGAACATACATTGCAGCGCCGGCTTGGCGATCAATGTGAAGGTCGAGCTGATCTGCGCCTGCTTGGATGGCGGCACCCAGTCGCTCTGGATGTTCGGCACGCCGCTTTCGCTGATCCCCCGCAGTAACGCCTCGCGCAGGTCGGCATCCGGCACGGCAGCAGCGGCGTGATCGTGCAGGCAGCCGCAAACCGCATCGGGATGCGCCCAGCGCCCCGCCATATGCGCCATGCATTGCCGGATGAATTCGATGCGCTGATCCGGGAAGTCGAAGAAGGTCCGCGCCTGAGCCTGCACGGCTAATCCAGCCAGCAGCGAAACGCCGATTGCGAGCGCGGCTAAACGAGACTTCATCGGCGCAACCGGCTCCGACAATTTCGAGAAAGTTATCAACACCACAGCCGCTCTTATCTGGTCGCCACCACCAAAGGCGAAGAGGCGCCTTCGATCGGATCGCCGACATAGGAGAACGTCCCGATCCCGGGCAAGCCACTCTCCGACGTCCCTGCTTGCGACGAAGCGGCGATCGACGCGCCGGCGAATGCAATGACCAAGGAGAGAACGAAACTAACGGTCCGCATCGATGTCTCCGAGTTGGGAGGCCGATCAGCGGCCCGTTCGTTGACGGGTTGATAACCACACCATGTTTCGTGGCGTCTGCGTGCAGCCGTGAAATGGTTTCGTCGCCGGCGGAAATGTTTCGTGGCGAGACGATCCACGAAACATTCAGCGGAATTCATCAGCGGCTTCAACGCTGGGCCTAGCCTCCAGGCCGTTGAAGCAACTTCATTAACCTCGGGCACATACCGGACAGACCGGGACATCATCCCGTCATCGAAGCGAAGCTAATCAAGCGCATCCGTTGTGACGTTGCCGCGCCTAGAGTTGCGAACGATTTGTATGTTGCTGCTGTCCGTCTCTCACCGCCTTAAAGATCTCCAAAGTGAGCATGTCGTGCTGGCTCTCGGGCGAGAACCGCGCTACAAGAAATCCCGTCGGGGTCCGGGCGCGCAAACGCGCCATCTCATGCACCCGCCGATCTGCGGCAGCGCTGCGGAAATGGGCTTTGCGACACCGACTTCGACACATGAACTGCTCAGCGCTGTAAGGCGGCTGCGCCGGTCAAGGCGCGGGAAAGCAGTAAGCATACTTATTCGACACTTCGGACCGCTGTCGGCGGACCGCAACAATTCTGGGCGCCACGCGTTGGTTCCTGAAAATGGAGGAATTTTGCGATGAGCAATGCGCTTCGCAGCCTAAGCGATCAGTCATCAGACCATGCGGCGGTCATCGCCCGGAACAAATTGGGCACGGCAAAGGTCGTGATCGGAAATTTGCGTCGGAGTGCCGATCTGCCGGGCGAGATGGCGCTGCAGAACATGTTCGGCCATCACGCCACCCAGTCTGTGCCGCAGAAGCTGGTTCGGCTGGTGGGTTACCGCGATCCCGCGCAGGACCGCCCGATCTGATCGCGACAAACTACTCTCATTGCGGAGGCCGGCATCCGCCGCCCTCCGCCAGATGATGTCTCTCAGCAACGGCTGATTACTTCACGAAGTCACCGCACTTTTCGATGGTCCCGTCGGCGCCCCATGGCATGATCGGGACACTCGAGGTCGAATTCTTCGGCGAGCCTTCGATCAGCTTGTCCGAATAGACCATGTAGACCAGCACATTCCGCTTGGCGTCGCAGCCGCGGACGATCTGCATCTTCTTGAAAAACAGCGAGCGGCGCTTGCTGAACATATCGTCGCCCTGGTCCAGTTTGTCCTTGAAGTGGATCGGACCGACCTGACGGCAAGCCAGCGAAACGTCCGAGACCTCTTCGGCCAGACCGAGCCACCCCTTGAAGCCACCCTTCTCGGGCACCGTGAAGTGGCAGGCGACGCCCTGCACTTCCGGATCGTCGAGCCCGTAGACGGCCAGCTTGTCGTTCGGGCTGAGCCATTTGAAAACGGTCGAGCGACGGAAGATCAGGTCCGGCTCATCTGCCGCCATCACCGATCCGCAGGCCAGCACTAGCGCTAAACCAGCCAGCGCGGCTCGCGCGGCATGTCGCCGCGGCAATCGCAAATTCAGTCTCATCGAGGTCTCCCTGAGCAAGTCAGCGCAGATGTGGGGAGATGGAAGCCGCTCGGGAAGACCGGCCCATCATTCCTGCCTTTAACCGACGGTGAAGCTTTTCGGGTACGGTTTGAATCAAATACGCCGCAGCTTGGCGGTGTAGCTGGTGAACTCCGCAAGCGACTGCGACACTAACCTAGGTTATTCGGAACCGATTCGAGGAAGCCTGCGTGCCCGTTAGCCGATTGCGCGATTGCGCTGCCGATATCCGGCCTGACGCCGGGAAAAGTCCTTTCTCACCCAGGCATTTGCTTGCGAGTTCGGCAATCCGCGCCGGAGTTCTGGCGAGCGCCGGATGGATCGCCGCCGCGTCACCCGCTGCCGCCTCGTATTGGTCCTCCTGGTCGGACGACTATCCCGTCTATTCAGAACAACCGTACCGCCGCGCGCCCCTACCGGCTCCGGCGGCGAAGCATCACCCACGCCTGCGCCCGCATACCGACGAGAAGGCTGAGAAAGCGATCCAGCAGCAGGCCGCCAAGCCGGTTGGGCCGCTTGTTATCTCGGTCTCGATCGATCAGCAGAAGGTGCGCGTATTCGACGCCAACGGCCTGTTCGCCGAGAGCCCGGTGTCGACCGGCATGCGCGGCCATTCGACGCCGATGGGCGTCTTCAGCGTGATCCAGAAGCACAAGTGGCATCGCTCGAATATCTACAGCGGCGCCCCGATGCCCTACATGCAGCGCATCACCTGGTCGGGCATCGCCATGCACGCTGGCGTGCTGCCCGGCTATCCGGCGTCGCACGGCTGCATCCGCATGCCGAATGCGTTTGCCATCAAGATGTGGGGTTGGACCCGCATGGGCGCGCGCGTCATCGTCGCGCCGGGCGAGACCGCACCTGAGTACTTCTCACACCCGCTGCTGATCACCAGGAGGCTGGCGCCGAGCGAACCGCTCGCCTCCGATCAACCCAAGCCGGTGACGTCTTCCAAATCGGACAAGGCCGCGGCGCTCGACCGCAACACGACGCTTGCGGCCGGTGAGTTGCGCGCCAGCCTGGCGCTTGACGACCGCGACGCCACCCCGGCCGAGCTGCGCGCCAAGGTCCGGACAGCAGAAGCCGGTGCGGCGACGTCTGGACCAGCGACGGCGCTGGCGGACTCCCTCAAGACAGACAAGCCCGCCGCCGCTTCGACCAACGCCGACACCACGACGCAGGACAAGCCTCAGGACGCCCCCGCCGGAGAGGCGAAGGCGAGCGCTGAGTCGACTGCGCCGACTGCTGACACCAAGTCGACGGAGAACGACCGCGACAGCACTGGAGCGGTAACAGCAGAAGCAACCAAGCCGGAAAGCACCGCGACGCCTCCGGCCGCGGAGGCCGCCAAGACCAACGAGTCGAAGACGGCCGATGCCAAACCGGCTGAAGCCAAGAGCGAAGCCGCATCGGCCGCGCCGGCCACAGACGCCAGCGATGCTGCGGTTCAGGACAAGGACCAATCGCGGGCGGGCGCGGACGCGACCAAGCCGCCCCTGCCCGCCGTCGACCCGAAAGTCCAAATCGCCGCCTTCGTCAGCGGCAAGGATCGCAAGCTCTATGTTCGGCAGAACATGAAGGCGCTGTTCGACGTGCCGGTGACGGTCGCCCCCGGCGACCGTCCGCTCGGTACCCACGTCTTCACCGCCGAGGTCGACAAGGACGGCCAGGTTCGCTGGACCGTGGCGACGCTGCCGAGCAGCCGCCGCGCCGAAGCTGCCGAAGCTCCGAAATCGCACCGCCACAAAGCCTTGGCCGTGGAGGCGAAACCCAATCCTGCAGTCGATACGCCGACCCAGGCGCTCGACCGCCTGACAATCCCCCAAGAGGCGATGACGCGTCTGGCGCAGGCGATCTCGACGGGTGGATCTCTGATCGTATCCGATCAGGCGATTGCAGCCGGCGAGACCGGCGAGGGCACCGATTTCATCGTGCGCCTGCGGTAATACCGTAGCGACCAGGCGGAAC
Organism: Rhodopseudomonas sp. B29; assembly: GCF_000333455.1. GTDB lineage: Bacteria > Pseudomonadota > Alphaproteobacteria > Rhizobiales > Xanthobacteraceae > Rhodopseudomonas. The sequence continues at coordinate 40,393 of NZ_BADD01000614.1, read as the reverse complement.
TCGGGTCCACCCGGGCTGGCTAACCTCATCAGTCGCCTGAACGCCGTCAGCTAAGTTGCGGGCAACTGACAGGTGCGGCTGAAATAGGATTGCGGCGGCCTCTGCTCTGCTTCTAGTTTGACCACCAAGACAAACGGAAGGGATTTGGGCATGCGACGGGCAACGGCGTGGATGTTTGCAGGTGCGGTCTCGTTCGGCGCGATCGCCGGCATGGGCGCGGCTTGGTCGCAGGCGTCGCCAAAGGCCGCGGCGACCGCCACCCCGCCCGCCGCTGCGCAACCTGCGGCGGCGCAGCCCGCCGCCGCACCTGCTCCGGCGGCCGCAAAGGCCGTCTGCGCCAATCCGGATGGGCTCGGCGTCGCCCGCGTCGTCGAGATCGACACCACCGGCGGCCCCGGCTTCGGCTTCGAGCATTTCAAGCAGCTCGACTTCCTGCGCGACAAGGAAGTGGTCCTGACCTTCGACGACGGTCCCTGGCCGGTGAACACGCCCGCGGTGCTGAAGGCGCTGGCCGACAACTGCACCAAGGCAATCTTCTTCCCGATCGGCAAGCACGCCACCTATCACCCGGAAATCCTGAAGCAAGTCGCCGCAGCCGGTCACACCATCGGCGCGCACACGTGGTCGCACGCCAACCTCGGCAACAAGAAGCTCAGCGAAGATCAGCGCAAGGACGAGATCGAGAAGGGCTTCGCCGCGGTGAAATGGGCCCTCGGCGCCAATCCGTCGCCGTTCTTCCGCTTCCCGGCGCTACAGCATCCGCCCGAGATGGTCACCTATCTGGGCACGCGCAACATCGCGATCTTCTCTTGCGACATCGACTCGTTCGACTTCAAATCCAAGAAGTCGCAGCAGGTCGTTGATACGGTGATGAATAAGCTCGACAAGCTCGGCAAGGGCATCATCCTGATGCACGACTTCCAGAAGCACACCGCCGAAGCGCTACCCGAGCTGCTGCGGCGTCTGAAGGCCGGCGGCTACAAGGTCGTGCAGATGAAGGCCAAGGCGCCGGTGCAGGTGTTGCCACAATACGAGCAGGAGCTGGCCAAGACCACGACGCTGCCGACGGTGAGTTCGCGGCCGGTCAGCTCGGTGGTGCAGACCATCTCCGAGTGACGCCGCGTCTGCTGTCACATATCGCTCCTCGCCGACCATGATCACCGCGCCAAAGCTGCGGATCGAAGGCTATGTCATCGTCTCGGCCGAGGGGTGCCTCGCCGACTCCAATGGCGTGATGCCGGACGTCTTGAAGTTCAAAGGTGATCAGCAGTTCTTCGAGGGCGCGCTGGACCGCGCCGCACTGATCGTACACGGCCGCAATTCGTTCGAGGATCAGCCCAACTCGCCGAAGCGCAAGCGGCTATGGGTGACCCGGCACGTCGCCGGCCTCGCTCCCGACCCCACTAATGACAACGCGCTGTTGTGGAACCCGGCCGGTGCCAGCTTCGAGCACGCCTGCCAGGCCATCGGCATCGGCGATGGCGCCGCTGCGATCATCGGCGGCCCGAGCGTGTTCGAGATGTTTCTGGACCGGTTCGATATTTTCTGGCTGTCGCAGGCGCCACACGTGAACCTGCCGGGCGGCCAGCCGTGCTTTCCGGGTGTCCCGGAGCGTTCGCCACAGCAGATCCTGAGCGACCACGGCCTGATCGCGCGCGAAACGATTGAACTCGACGCCGCCAATGAGGTCAGCGTCACCGCCTGGCAACGGGGCTGACTACACGTCGGTATACGCGGCTTCGACGACGCGCGGACCGCGACCGATGCCTGCAATCACCAACAGGCCGCCGATCAGCGCGAGATCGGTCAACGCCAACAGCAGCTGGTGAGAAGCCTCCGCGCCGCTACGGTTCCAGAAGTCGTGGTAGAAGAAGATCACGGCGCCCAGATACACGATCAGGATCAGCGAGAAAAACCGCGCCCCGAAGTTCAGCGCGATCAAGATCCCGCACAACACCTGAATGATGCCGGCCGCGAGCGCGAGGATTTGCGGGAACGGCATCCCCGCGTAGCCTTCGAGCCGCGCCGTGTAGCTCGACACCATCGCCGGCACCGCCACCTGCTGGGCGATCTGGGTCGTCGCCGCCAGATCCAGCAGCTTGGTCGCGCCGGAAAACACGAACAGCACGCAGAACAGAAATCGCCCGATCGAAATGAAGGCAGGCATTTTCAACCTCATTGGCAGCGATGAAGGCGACACGCGAAGCTGCGCCAAGTATGCGCACAGCGTGCCGCCTTTTCAAAGCTCTCGATCGCCGCCGATCAGCCGAACAACGACGATTGATGCCGTCCTGCGAGCTCCTGCGCTTCGACCACCGCCACCGCAGTCATATTGAGGATGCCGCGCGACGTCACCGACGGAGTCAGAATGTGCGCTGGCCGCGCCGGCCCCACCAGAATCGGCCCGACCGGCAACGCTTCGCCGACCACCTTGATCATCTGGTAGGCGACGTTGGCGGTGTCGAGATTCGGCATGATCAGGATATTGGCGACGCCCTCCAGCCGCGAATGCGGCAGGATCAATTGCCGCGCCGCTTCCGACAGCGCGGTATCACCCTGCATCTCGCCGTCGGCTTCGATCTCCGGATGCTTTTCGGCGAGGATCGCGGTCGCCCGCCGCATCTTCAGCGACGAGTCGGTCGGATAGCTGCCGAAATCGGAGTGCGACAGGAAGGCGATCTTAGGCTTGAGGTTGAAGCGCTGCACGTGCGCGGCGGCGAGCGCGGCGATCTCGGCAAGTTCTTCGGCAGTGGGATTCGGCCGCACCTGCGTGTCGGCGATGAAGATCGCACCCTTGCTGGTGATCAGCAGCGCCAGCGCGGCGAAGTCCGATACGCCGGGGCGGAAGCCGATCACGTCACGAACGTGACGCAAATGATTCATGTAGCGGCCGTCGAGGCCGCAGATCATCGCATCCGCCTCGCCGCGCGCCACAGCGAGCGCAGCGATGACCGTGTTGTTGGTCCGCACGATGGTGCGCGCCGCCGCCGGCGTTACACCGGAGCGGCCGGCGATATCGACATAGGACTGTACGTAGGAGCGATAGCGCGGATCGTCCTGCGGATTGATCAGGTCGAAATCCTCGCCCGGCTTGATCATCAGACCGGAACGCTTGATCCGCGCCTCGACCACCGACGGCCGTCCGACCAGGATCGGTCGCGCCAGCTTCTCTTCGAGGATCGTCTGCACCGCGTGCAGCACCCGCTCGTCTTCGCCTTCGGCGTAGATGACGCGGACCGGCTGACTCTTCGCCTTGGCGAACACCGGCTTCATCACCAGACCGGAGCGGAAGGCGAACCGCTCGAGCTGCGCGTAGTAATCGTCGAACGAGGTGATCGGCCGCGTCGCCACGCCCGAATCCATCGCCGCCATCGCCACCGCAGGCGCGATGCGCAGGATCAGGCGCGGATCGAACGGGCTCGGGATCAGCGAACCCGAGCCGAAGCCGAGCACTTCGTCACTGTCGAGGCCCGCCACCGGATCGGCCGGCGGATCGCGCGCGAGCTGCGCGATGGCGTCCACGGCAGCGTGCTTCATCTCCTCGTTGATGGCGGTGGCGCCGACATCGAGCGCGCCGCGGAAGATGTAGGGGAAGCACAGAACGTTATTCACCTGGTTCGGAAAATCCGAACGCCCGGTGCAGATCAGCGCATCGGGGCGGACCTTGCGGACTTCGTCCGGCATGATCTCCGGCGTCGGATTCGCGAGCGCCATCACCAGCGGCTTCTCGGCCATCTGCTGCACCATCTCGGGCGTCAGCACCTTCGGGCCGGACAGGCCGAGGAAGACGTCGGCGCCGGGGATCACTTCGGCCAGCGTCCGCTTGTCGGTCTTCTGCGCGTAGACCTCCTTCCAGCGGTCCATCAGCACGTTGCGGCCTTCGTAGACGAGGCCTTCGAGATCGCAGACCCAGATGTTCTCGCGCTTGGCGCCGAGCGACACCAAGAGGTTGAGACAGGCGAGCGCCGCCGCGCCGGCGCCGGCGGTGACGATCTTGACCTCGCTGATATCCTTGCCCTTCAGCAGCAGCGCATTCTTCACGGCGGCGCCGACGATGATCGCAGTGCCGTGCTGATCGTCGTGGAACACCGGAATGTTCATGCGCTCTTTGAGCTGCGCTTCGATCTCGAAGCACTCCGGGCCCTTGATGTCTTCGAGATTGATGCCGCCGAAGGTCGGCTCCAGCGCCGCCACGGTCTCGACCACGCGATCGATCGTGTCGGCCTTGATCTCGATGTCGAACACGTCGATATCGGCGAACTTCTTGAACAGAACCGCCTTGCCTTCCATCACCGGCTTGGACGCCAGCGGGCCGATATTGCCGAGGCCGAGTACCGCGGTGCCGTTGGACACCACCGCAACCAGATTGCCACGCACCGTGAGATCGGCAGCCTGCGCCGGATCGGCCGCAATCGCGTTGCAGGCCGCGGCCACGCCCGGCGTGTAGGCCAGCGCCAGATCGCGCTGGTTGGCGAGCGGCTTGGACGCGTGGACCTCGAGTTTGCCGGGGCGCGGCGAGCGGTGATAGGCGAGCGCCTGGGATTGCAGATCTTCAGAATTGGACGCCATGCGGTCTCCGGGCGGCTTCCTCGGCCATGAATGCCGATGCTGCCGTTAGTGTATCAGCACCGGTTGATAGCAATTTGTTTCGCGCCTGTCCGGTTATTCCGGACATGGCGGTCATCACGCGAACGCAACGTCGCGCGCCGTGAGCCACAACCCTCGATACGCCGATGCCCGCGGCACGCGCGGGCATCGTGACACCGAGACGACGGTCAAGCTCACTCCTCTTGTAGATTGAGCCGGATGTGCAACTCGCGCAACTGCTTGGCCGACACCTGCGATGGTGCGCCCATCAGCAAGTCTTCGGCCCGCTGGTTCATCGGGAACAGCGAGATTTCGCGCAGATTAGTGGTGCCGCAAAGCAGCATGACAATGCGGTCGACGCCCGCCGCCATGCCACCATGCGGCGGCGCGCCGTACTGGAAGGCGCGATACATGCCGCCGAAGCGATCGACCACTTCCTGCTCGCCATAGCCGGCGATCTCGAACGCCTTCACCATCGCCTCGGGGCGATGATTGCGGATGCCACCGGAAGCGATCTCGTAGCCGTTACAGGTGATGTCGTACTGGAACGCCTTGATGGTCAGCGGATCCAGCGACGTCAACGCGCCCATGCCGCCCTGCGGCATCGAAAACGGGTTGTGCGAGAAGTCGACCTTCTTGTCGTCCTCGTTGTACTCGTACATCGGGAAGTCGACGACCCAGGCCAGCGCGAACTGATCCTTGTCGACAAGGTTGAGCTCTTCACCAACGCGGGTGCGCGCCAGCCCGGCAAACTTGACGAACTTCGCCGGATCACCGGCGACAAAGAACGCGGCGTCGCCTGCCTTGAGGCCGAGCGCGGCGCGGATCGCTTCGGTGCGCTCCGGACCGATGTTGTTAGCAAGCGGACCGGCGCCCTCGCCGCCTTCGCGCCACATGATGTAGCCGAGGCCCGGCTGTCCTTCGCCCTGCGCCCACGAGTTCATGCGGTCGCAGAACGCGCGAGAGCCGCCGCCCGGACCGGGAATCGCCCAGACCTGATTGCGCGGCTCTTCGAGCATGCGGGCGAACACCTTGAAGCCCGAGCCGCGGAAGTGATCGGAGACGTCCTGCATCTCGATCGGGTTGCGCAGGTCCGGCTTGTCGGTGCCGTACTTCCGCATCGAGTCCGCAAAGGCGATGCGCGGCCAGCCTTTTGTGACGCGCTTGCCCTTGGCGAATTCCTCGAACACGCCGGTGATCACCGGCTCCATCGCGGCGAAGATGTCGTCCTGGGTGACGAAGCTCATCTCGACGTCGAGCTGATAGAACTCGCCGGGCAGACGGTCGGCGCGCGGGTCTTCGTCGCGGAAGCACGGCGCGATCTGGAAGTAACGATCGAAGCCCGACATCATCAGCAGCTGCTTGTACTGCTGCGGCGCCTGCGGCAGCGCGTAGAACTTGCCGGGATGGATGCGGCTCGGCACCAGGAAGTCGCGCGCGCCTTCGGGCGACGACGCCGTCAGGATCGGCGTCTGGAATTCGAAGAAGCCCTGCTCCTTCATGCGCCGGCGCATCGAGTCCACGATGGCGCCGCGGGTCATGATGTTCTGGTGCAGCTTCTCGCGGCGCAGGTCGAGGAAGCGATAGCGCAGCCGCACGTCTTCCGGATACTCCTGCTCGCCGAACACCGGCAGCGGCAATTCGCCGGCCGGGCCGAGCACTTCGATCTCGGTGACGAACACTTCGACCGCGCCGGTCGGCAGATCGGGATTGTCGGTGCCTTCGGGGCGGCGGCGAACCTTGCCGTCGATCCGCACCACCCATTCCGAGCGCAGCTTCTCGGGCATCCTTGAAGGCCGGCGAATCCGGATCTGCCACGCACTGGGTGAGGCCGTAATGGTCGCGTAAATCGATGAACAGCACGCCGCCATGGTCGCGGATGCGGTGGCACCAGCCTGACAGCCGAATGGTCTGGCCGATGTCGCTGTCGCGGAGCGCGCCGCAGGTATGGGTTCGGTAACGGTGCATGGAAATCCCGAAAAGATAGCCCGTGGCAGGCAGAATCGTGTGTCTGCGCCTAGCGGAGAGCGTCAGGGTTTACCCGAGCGGACCCCGTGCGGCAACCGACCGGGTTGCAGACACCGCCCGCCGATTTGGCGGCGGCCGCCCGCCGCGACCAGCGCCAAGCGCCCGCTTGGTGCCGGATCGCAGGAATCGGCGTGAACATATTGAATCGCCCCGCTTTCCGATCGATTGTGGGAGCAGCGAAGCGTTCTTATCTGTGCTCCATGACAATGCATTTCCCGTTCGACAACAGCTATGCGGCGCTGCCGGAGACGTTCTTCGCCCGCGTGGCCCCAACGCCGGTCTCGGCGCCGCGGCTGGTGAAGCTCAACCAGGCGTTGGCGGTTCAGCTCGGGCTCGATCCGGACTGGCTGGCCAGCCCGGAGGGCCTGGAAGTTCTGGCTGGCGTCCGGGTGCCCGAGGGGGCCGCCTCGATCGCCATGGCTTATGCGGGCCACCAGTTCGGGAATTTCGTGCCGCAGCTCGGTGATGGCCGCGCCATTCTGCTCGGCGAGGTCGTCGATCGTGGCGGCATTCGCCGCGACATCCAGCTCAAGGGCTCGGGCCGCACGCCGTTCTCCCGGATGGGCGACGGCCGTGCCGCGCTTGGACCGGTGCTGCGCGAATACATCATCAGCGAGGCGATGGCGGCCCTCGGCATTCCGACCACCCGCTCGCTCGCTGCGGTTCTGACCGGCGACCGCGTGGTGCGCGAGGAGCCCCTGCCCGGCGCCGTGCTGACGCGCATCGCCTCGAGCCATATCCGGGTCGGCACGTTCCAGTTTTTCGCCGCCCGCGGTGACAGCGCGTCCGTCCGCGCGCTCGCAGATCACGTCATCGCCCGGCATTATCCCGCGGCAGCGCAAGCCGAATTTCCCTATCTGGCGCTGCTGGAAGGCGTCATCGCGCGTCAGGCCGAGCTGATCGCCAGCTGGATGATGATCGGCTTCATCCACGGCGTGATGAACACCGACAACTGCTCGATCGCCGGCGAGACCATCGATTACGGCCCGTGCGCCTTCATGGACGTGTTCGATCCCAAGACGGTGTATTCGTCGATCGATCAGTTCGGCCGCTACGCCTATGGCAACCAGCCGCCAATCGGGCTGTGGAACCTGACCCGTCTGGCCGAATGCCTGGTGCCGCTGCTCGCGGAGGATGCCGACAAGGGCGTCGAGATCGCCCAGAACGCGCTGGGCGGCTACGCCGAGCGCTTCAACGCTGCCTATCTGGCCAAGCTCGCCGCCAAGCTGGGCCTGTTCACCTCTCAGCCGGACGATCCCCAGCTGTCGCAGGATTTCCTCGCCGCGATGGCCAAGGGCCGGGCCGACTTCACCCTCACCTTTCGCCGCCTCAGCGACGCCGCCGCCGACCCGGACGATCTCTCCGAAGTCAGACGCTTATTCGAAGATCCTGCGGCGTTCGATGAATGGGCGCCGCGTTGGCGGGCGCGGATTGCGGCCGAGCCGCAGGATGGCGTGACGCGCCAGGCGGCGATGCGCGCAATCAATCCGGTCTACATTCCGCGCAACCATCAGGTCGAAGCCGTGATCCGCGCTGGCGTCGATCAGGGCGACTTCGGTCCTTTCGAACAGCTCTTGACGGTGCTCGCCAACCCCTTCCGGGAACTGGAGGAATTCGCCCGGTATGCGGAGCCGCCGCAGCCCCATGAAGAGGTGCGTCAAACCTTCTGCGGAACTTGATCGCTGCCACTGCAGCGTGTCTAGTGCTCTGGATTCGACGGCAACCGGCCGACATCGTGTCGCGCCGCGGCTGTTCAAGCCCCGTCGTCCGGAGTGCGACTGAGTTTTGATGGACCTGATCTCGACCACTGAACAGCTCGCCGCTGCCTGCGAGCGCCTCGCCAGCCATCCTGTCATCACGGTCGATACCGAATTCCTGCGGGAGACGACGTATTACCCGCTGCTCTGCGTGGTGCAGATGGCCAGCGCCGATGAGGCCGTGGTCGTCGATGCGCTGGCGAACGGCATCGATCTGAAGCCGTTCTTCGACCTGATGGCGAACGAGAAGGTCCTCAAGGTCTTCCACGCGGCCCGTCAGGACATCGAGATCGTCTGGCACCGCGCCGGCATCGTGCCGCATCCGATCTTCGACACCCAGGTCGCCGCAATGGTGCTGGGATATGGCGACTCCATCGCCTACGACCAGCTTGTCGAGCGCATCACCGGCCATCGGCCCGACAAGACGCATCGCTTCACCGATTGGTCGCGCCGTCCGCTGACCCAGGAGCAGATGCATTACGCCGTCTCCGACGTCACCCATCTGCGCGACGTGTTCGCGGCGCTCGACGCCGACCTCAAGAAGCGCGGCCGCAGCGACTGGGTCAGCGAGGAAATGGAAGTCCTCACCTCGCCCAAGACCTACGACTTTCACCCCGAGAGCGCCTGGGAGCGGCTGAAGACCCGCGTGCGCAAGCCGAAAGAGCTGGCCGTGCTGATGGAAGTCGCCGCCTGGCGTGAGCAGGAAGCGCAGAGCCGCGACGTGCCGCGCTCGCGCGTGCTCAAGGACGATGCGCTCGGCGACATCGCGACCCACGCCCCGACCTCGCTCGACAAGCTCGCCAACCTTCGCTCACTGCCGAAAGGCTTCGACCGCTCCAAATGGGGCGCCGAGATCGTTGCTGCCGTGCAGCGCGGCTTGGCCCGCGATCCGGCGTCGCTGCCGAAGATCGAAAAGCCGCGCAACAACGGCAACGGCGCCGCGACCGTCGAGCTTCTGAAAGTGCTGCTACGCATGACCTCGGAGCGCCACGCGGTGGCCGCCAAGGTGATCGCCACGGTGGATGATCTCGAGCAGATCGCCGGCGACGACAACGCCGACGTCGGCGCGCTGCGCGGCTGGCGACGCGAACTGTTCGGCGACGCCGCACTGGCGCTCAAGCATGGGCGGCTGGCGCTGGCGATCGAAAAGGGCCGCGTCGTGCGGGTCGATCGCGACTAGACCAGGTTGCTGATGCCGACCTAGTCGTCGACTTCCCAGGCTGAATTCCGAGCGAAGCTCCGGACCAGTTCGATGCATCGGTTTGCCAGCGGGTTGTTGCGGCTGGTGCGCAGTGCATAGACGTCGGCGCGGAGCGGCTTGCCGACCAACCGCCGATACACGACATCCCGTTGCGAAAACCGGCTGACGAAGTCGGGAATGAGGGCGACGCCGAATCCCGCCGCGACGAGGCTGGTCAATGACGCCGCCTCGACCACCTGATGCGTCACTTTCGGCGCGAAGCCGGCCTCCAGGCAGCATCGCCTGAGATACTTGGCGAACAGCGAGTCTTCGAATCTCAGGAAGACGAAATCCTCGGCGTGAAGATCGGCCAATCTGATCCGCTTGGCCGCCAGGCGATGGCCCCTCGGCAGCGCCACCCTGACCGTCTCCTTCCACGCCAGATCGGCACGGAGGTCTGCGTCCTGGGGTGGACAGCGCAGAAAGCTGACATCGATCTGTCCCGACCTCAGCGCCGCGACCTGGCGGTCCGGCGCCATTTCCTCGATCCGCAAATCGACGCCCGGATAGTCGACCGACAGTTGGCGGATCGCCGGCCCGAGCGGACCGGTCAGCATCGAGCCGGTGAGCCCAACATTGATGATGCCGGTGGTGCCGGCGCCGATCGACCGGGCCCGGTCGATCGCATCATTAGCGCGGTCCAGGATGGCCCGGGCTTGACGCAGGAAATCCTCGCCCGCGCGGGTCAAGGCGACGCGGCGGGTCGTGCGCTCGAACAACTCCGTGCCGATCTCGGCTTCCAGATCGCGGATCTGTTGGCTCAGCGGCGGCTGCGCGATGCCGAGGCTCTCGGCGGCGGCCGTGAAGCTCAGATGACTCGCGACGGCGACGAAGTAGCGGAGATGACGAATTTCCACTTGAGATACTCATACTCAGGACATTTCAATCTAAACAGAAGAAATATTTGACGTCTATAATAAGAGGACTGATGGTTGGCCCTGCCCGGGCAACATCAGGAGAGACCGATGAGGCGCTTTTTCGCGTCGCTGTTCGGGCAGGTCGTAGCTGCCCTTGTCGTGGGTATCGCGCTCGGCGTGCTGGCGCCGCAATTCGCGGTCGCGCTGAAGCCGCTCGGCGACGTATTCATCAAACTGATCAAATGCGTCGTCGCACCTCTGGTGTTCGCCGTCGTCGTCAACGGCATCGTCGGCGCTGGTGACTTGAAAAAAGTCGGCCGTGTCGGGCTGAAGTCGCTGATCTACTTCGAGGCGGTGACGACGATCGCGCTCGCCCTCGGCATCGTGCTGGCTTACGTGTTCGAGCCTGGCGCCGGAATGAACGTCGACCCTGCTAAGCTCGATGGCTCTGCGCTCTCCGGCTACACCAGCCACGTCAAGGAAGTGACCGGCGTCGTCGATTTCCTGATGCGCCTGGTGCCGACCACGGTGTTCGACGCCTTCACCAAGGGCGACATCCTGCAGGTGCTGATCCTTGCCATCCTGTTCGGCGCCGGCCTGTCGCTGCTCGGCCCCCGAGGCAAGCCGGTGGCCGACGGCCTCGCACTGATCACCGACGTCCTGTTCAAGGTCATCGGCCTCATCGTCAGACTGGCTCCGCTCGGTGTGCTCGGCGCGGTCGCCTTCACTGTCGCCAAATACGGCGTAGGCTCGCTCAAGCAACTCGGGCTTCTGGTCGGGCTGTTCTACGCGGGGGTGGCGCTGTTCGTCTTCGTGGTGCTCGGCGCCATCCTGCGGGCCGCGGGCTTCAGCATCTTCAAGCTGCTGGCTTATCTGCGCGAAGAACTACTCGTCGTTGCCGGCACCGCGTCGTCGGACAGCGTGCTGCCGCAGGTCATGCGCAAGCTGGAGCGGCTCGGCATCAAGGACTCCACCGTCGGCCTGGTGATTCCGACCGGCTACTCGTTCAACCTCGATGCCTTCTCGCTGTATCTGACGCTCGCCACCGTGTTCATCGCCCAGGCGACCAACACGCCCCTCGCCTTCAGCCATTTGCTGGTGATCCTCGGCATCGCGCTCTTGACGTCGAAGGGCGCCCACGGCGTACCAGGTTCGGCGATCGTGGTGCTGGCCGCGACTTTGTCCGCGGTGCCGGACATCCCGATGATCGGCCTCGTCCTGGTGCTGTCGATCGACTGGTTCGTCGGCATCGCCCGGGCGCTCGGCAATCTGATCGGCAACTGCGTGGCGACGGTGGTGATCGCCGCATGGGAGGGAGATATCGATCGCGACCAGGCCAAGCGCGTGCTGAATGGCGAAGTCGCCACCGACACGGCGCAGATCCTGGATCAGCCGATCGCCGCGCCTCAATCGATCTGACGGCTGCGCGTTGGCGGGACACGTTGTAGGAGGGACCATGAACGCACCGAACTACAACCCCGCCTGCGGCGGCCTCCCGGCCCAGACGACTTTGCTGACGGGGCGCGCGGTGTTCACCGAAGCCTACGCGGTAATCCCGCACGGCGTGATGCGCGATATCGTCACCAGCCTGCTGCCGGGCTGGGACGGCACGGCCGCCTGGATCCTGGCGCGGCCGCTGTCCGGCTTCGCCGAGACCTTCGCGCAGTATCTGATGGAAGTCGCCCCCGCTGGCGGCAGCGAGCAGCCCGAACCTGATCCCACGGCCGAAGGCGTGTTGTTCGTGGTCGGCGGTGGCCCAACGCTCCGGATCGGCAGCGCGACCCACCTGCTCCGTCCAGGCAGCTACGCCTATCTGCCGCCCGGCGCCGACTGGAGCCTGCGCAACCAAGGCAGCGAGCCGGCGCGCTTCCATTGGATCCGCAAGGCCTACCAAGCCGCACCCGGACTGGATGCACCGGAAGCCTTCGTCACGCACGACACCGAAATCGAGCCGACCGGCATGGCCGGCAGCAACGGCGCCTGGGCCACGACGCGCTTCGTCGCGCCTGACGATCTGCGCCACGACATGCACGTCAACATCGTCACCTTCCAACCTGGGGCGACGATCCCGTTCGAAGAAACCCACGTGATGGAGCACGGCCTGTTCGTGCTGGAAGGCAAGGCCGTCTACCGGCTCAATCGCGACTGGGTCGAGGTCGAGGCCGGCGACTTCATGTGGCTGCGCGCATTCTGCCCGCAGGCTTGCTACGCGGCCGGCCCCGGCCGCTTCCGCTATTTGTTGTACAAGGACGTCAACCGGCATCCGGCATTGACGTTGCGCGGGCCGGCACGATGAGCAGCGCCTGCGCTGAGAGCACCATCGTCGCACAGAAACTGACGGCCGAGGCGTTCGCACCGTTCGGCACGGTGATCGACCGCAGCATCGTCGCACCGCGCCCGATGAACGCCGGCATGGCGCAGCGTTTCCACGACCTCGCGGACATCGAGGTTGTCGGCGACGGCGCGCGCGTGGTCGTCGGCCTGGTGGAAGCGCAGCCCTACAAGCTGCCGCTGCGTCTCAGTCTGGTCGAGCGGCATCCGCTCGGCGCACAGGCGTTCGTGCCGCTCAACGCCGCGCCGTTCCTGGTGGTGGTGTGCCCCGACGACGGCGGCAAGCCCGGTCGGCCACGCGCCTTCGTCACGTCGCCATGGCAAGGCGTCTGCTACGCCCGCGGCACCTGGCACGGCGTGCTGACGCCGTTCGGCGCCGAGCAGAATTTCGTAGTGATCGATCGCGCGGGTCCGGGCATCAATCTGGCAGAGCACGTCTTCGAACAGCCATGGTTCGTCGAACTACCAAGCGCATCGTGAAGCCGTCGGCATCGGCTCACCGCCGCACGATCGTCCCTGCCCGGCCCACCATGCGGGCCATCTGCTTGAAGCGGCTGCCGACGCGGTCAGCGACGAGATCAACCAGGCGATGCTCGAACACCAGCATCAGCTTGCGGCCCGACATGCGGAAGTGCGTGGCCGGCAACACGCCCGGCCGGGCGGCGCTGATCAGATGCGCGACACGGAACGCGGCGCCGAGCAGGCGCGCGCGCTCATCCATCGCCGGAGTGACTAGCTCACGCACCTGCGGCGGCGGTTCGTTCTGTTCGCTGAACCCCGCATAGCGATAGAACACCGACAGCGCCATGAAGGCGCGGTCCTGATGCGTCACGTCGCCGAAATTGCCGTTGGTGATCATCGCCAGCGTTTGCTCGCCGCGATGATCGGGATGCACCCGCCAGCCGACGTCGGACATCAGGCAGGCCGCATGGCGGAGCCGGCGCTCTTCGGGCGTCTCCTTCAGCCGCGCGATGCGCCAGAACCGGTCGGTCCAGCCGATCAGTTCCTCGGCGTGGCGCGCCGAGCGCGACAGCAGATTGTTCAAGTTCTGCGCGGCGCAGATCAGCCCGTCCTTGGCGCGCTCAGCGGCAGGGAGCTGCTCGTACAGCAACCCCTCACGCACACCATAGGTCGAGAACACGATGGTCTTCGGCCGCGCCACCAGGATGATCTGTTCGAGCACCAGCGCCGCATAGGCCAGCAGCGGTCGGCGGGCATCGGCCACCACTTCGATATCGGCGAGCTGATCGGTCGACGCCAGCAGCCGCAGCCGGCGGGCGAAACGCAACGCGTCGGCGGCCGGGATCGAATAGCCGTGCATCACCTTGAGCGAGTAACCGCTTTGGATGATGTGAATGCGTGCCAGAGCGCGCCAGGTGCCGCCCACCGCATAGAACGTGCGGCCTTTCGCGGCCTTGAGCGGCAATGCGGCGCTGAGCGCATCGTGCGCGATCTTCTCGGCGCGCTTGAGCGAACGTTGCGACACATCCTGCAGCGCCAGACTGCCGAGCGGCAGCGTCACGCCCTTGCGCACCGCATTGCCGCGAACGTCGATCAGCTCGAGCGAACCGCCGCCGAGGTCGCCGACGATGCCGTTCGGCTTGTGCACGCCGGAGATGACGCCCAGCGCCGACAGCTTGGCCTCGCGCGGCCCCGACAGGATCTCGATCTGCACATTGCAGATGCGCTCGGCTTCGGCGATGAAGTCCGGGCCGTTCTTGGCATCACGGCACGCCGCGGTGGCGATTGCATAGACGCGGCCGACCCGCATCACGCGGATCAGCGCGCGAAACCGCTTCAGTGCGGTCAACGCCTTGGCCACGGCGTCGGGAGCGAGCAGACCCGTGGTCTGCACTTCGCGGCCGAGCCCGCACAGCGCCTTTTCGTTGAAAACCGTGACCAGACTGCGCGCCAGCGCCTCGTAGACGACGAGACGCACGGAGTTCGAGCCGATATCGATCACCGCGACGCTGGGTTCGCGGCTTTGCGCCCGCTTGGTCAAATTGGCCGTTCCTCAGGACGAGCTGTTACGCTCAGCACGTCGCGTGAGCCGCTTCGGCGAGGATTCCTTGAGAGACTTACCACGGCCGGACAGACTCGGATTGGTCATGAAGTAGTTGTGGACGTTGAAAGGCTCCTCGCCTTTCGCGGTCTTCATACGCGTCGACGACCCGTCCGGCAACAATTGCCAGCTTTGCTCGGTATCTTTCAGGTTCGCCACCATGATCTGCTCGAGCACCTGCTGGTGCACGGTCGGATTGAGCAGCGGGCACAGCACTTCGACGCGGCGGTCGAGATTGCGCGGCATCATGTCGGCCGACGAGATGTACACCGCCGCCTTGGCGCTCGGCAGGCCATGGCCGTTGCCGAAGCAGTAGACGCGGCCGTGTTCGAGGAAGCGGCCGATGATCGACTTGACGCGGATGTTCTCGGACGGCCCGGCACGCCCGGGCGCAGGCAGCAGATGCCGCGGACCACAAGGTCGATCTGCACGCCGGCCTGCGACGCCTCGTACAGCGCGTCGATGATGTCCGGATCGACCAGCGCATTCATCTTCAGCCAGATCGCGGCCGGCCGGCCGTGGCGGGCGTGACCGATCTCGCCGTGGATATGTTCGAGCATGCGCTTGCGCAGCGTCAACGGCGACACCGCCATCTTCTCGATGTCGCTCGGCTCGGCATAGCCGGTGATGTAGTTGAACACCCTCGCTGCGTCGCGGCCGAGGATCGGGTCGGAGGTGAAGTACGACAGATCGGTGTAGATGCGCGCCGTGACCGGGTGATAGTTGCCGGTGCCAGTATGGACGTACGTCGTCAGGCTGCCGCCCTCGCGCCGCACGACCAGCGACAGCTTGGCGTGGGTCTTGAGCTGCAGGAAGCCGTACACGACCTGCACGCCGGCGCGCTCGAGATCGCGAGCCCAGCGGATATTGGCTTCCTCGTCGAACCGCGCTTTCAGTTCGACGAGCGCAGTGACGGACTTGCCGGCCTCGGCTGCCTCGGCCAGTGCACGCACGATCGGCGAGTTGTTCGAGGTGCGGTACAGCGTCTGCTTGATCGCCACCACATCCGGATCGCGTGCCGCCTGCTGCAGGAACTGCACGACGACGTCGAACGACTCGTAAGGATGGTGGACGATCAGGTCCTTCTGCCGGATCGCCGCGAAGATATCGCCGCCATGGTCGCGCACCCGCTCCGGATGCCGCGGGACGTAAGGCACGAATTCGAGGTCAGGCCGATCGACACGCGTGAGCTGGGACAGTTCGTTCATCGCCAGCACGCCGTCGACCAGGAACACTTCGTCGTCGGCCGCCGTCAGCGCGCGCTGCACGAAGACGCGCAGCTCTTCCGGCATGGTGGAGTCGACCTCCATGCGGATCACCGATCCGCGGCGGCGACGCTTCAGCGCGGTCTCGAACAGGCGGACGAGATCCTCGGCCTCTTCTTCGATTTCGAGTTCGCTATCGCGGATGATCCGGAACGAGCCCTGACCCTTGACCACATAGCCGGGGAAAAGCCGTCCGATGAACAGCGAGGTCGCCTGCTCCAGCGTGATCAGCCGGACGGTCTGGTCTTTGCCGTTGCTCGGCAGCCGGATGAAGCGGTCGATCTTGCCCGGCATACGGATCAGCGCGTTCATAGGCTTGCCGTCCGACATCCGCGCCAGCTGCAGGCCGATGGTGAAGCCGAGGCTCGGGATGAACGGGAACGGATGCGCCGGGTCGATCGCCAGCGGCGTCAGCAGCGGGAAGATGTTGTGGAGGAAATGATCCTCGATCCAGGCCCGCTCGCTCTTGGTGACGTCGCGGCCGTCGAGCAGCACGATACCGTTGTCGGCCAGGATGCCGCGCAGGTCTCGCCAGATCGCCTGCTGATCAATCGACAGCCGCGACACGGCGTCGTTGAGCAGAACAAGCTGCTCGGCCGGCGTCAGCCCGTCCGGACTGCGTTCGGTAATACCTTCGCGGATCTGAGCCTTGATGCCGGCAACGCGGACCATGAAGAACTCGTCCAGATTGTTGGCCGAGATCGACAGGAAGCGGACCCGCTCCAGCACCGGGTGCCCCGGATTGACCGACTCCTCCAACACGCGACGATTGAAATGCAACCACGACAGCTCGCGATTGATGAAGCGCTCGGGCCCCGCCGCAATCACCGAAGCGGGCTCCACCTCACCCTTCTTCTCTTCGATTTCAATAACTTGTTCGGAGTCCATGAGAAATCATTCCAATCTGGGGCGGGGGCCGCGCCGCGGAGCAGCGCGGCGGACCATGCGATAATCGCACGACAATTCCGTGACATTGAGAGGGTTGCAGCCGGAGGCGTCAAGCCGACGCGGGGCCGCGGCAACGCCGCTGCGCTCAGAGGTCGCGCAGCAAACCAGCCGCTAAGGCCCGAGTGACCGGACGGCCGAGCCGAAGCGCCTCGCGTCGAGTTCCTCGACGGTATTCCGGGCTGCCGCATATGAGCGGTCAATCCTGCTGACGAGGTATCCGACTAGGTTTTCGTCGACCTGCATCTGACGGTCGGCACAGAACTTGACGATCAGCGCCCGAAACAGCGCGTCGTCCGGCGGCGACACCGTCACCACCGGGACCGCCCGTAGCCGCGAGCGCAGATCCCGCAGTTCGGACGGAAAAGCCGTCGGTGCCGTCCGCCCGGTGATCAGCACGAAGGCTTCGTCCTCGCGCGTCAGATTGATCAGATGGAACAGCGCCCGCTCGTCGAAACTGCCGGGCACGAGATCTTCGAGCACCAGGGCGCCGGTGGCGAGCGCCCCCGGCACTGTGGCTGCCGTGAGGCTCTGGGCCGAAACCGCCCGCGCCCCCGCCTGCTCGGCCCAGATGGCCGCCAGATGGCTTTTGCCGCAGCCTTCGGGACCGACCAGCATCATGGTCCGATTGGGCCAGTCCGGCCAGCTTTCGACCAGCGCGAGCGCCGACGCGTTGGCCTCGCCCTCGAGGAAATCCTCGCGCGACAGGCTTTCGGCGTGCGGAAGATCGAGGGTCAGTTGACGGGGTTGTACGCGGACCACAGGCGCGCTCCATGCCGATCCGCCACGCGTTCGGCCAGACGCATGTCAGCGGCCGAGCTCGACCGAGCTCATGTGCCGCATCCATTCGACGAGATAGAGGGAGACCGAAACCAAGGTCAAGATCGTGACCATCGCCATCAGCACAACGTCGTAAGGCCAAGGCGGGAAGCCGAGGGCCAGGGCGCCCAGCACCAGCGCGGCAAAAGCCACCTGGGCCACGGTGTTCAGCTTGGACACCATCAGCGGCTTCATCGGGATCGGCTTGCCGAACAGCCAGGAAATGATCACGGCACCGACGATCATGATGTCGCGCGACACCACCAGGATCACCAGCCAGCGCGGGATTGCACCCCAGATCCCCAGCGACACGTAGATCGACACCAAAAGCGCCTTGTCGGCCAAGGGATCGAGAAGCGCGCCGAGTTCGCTGGACATGTTGAAGCGCTTGGCGAGGAAGCCATCCACAGCGTCGCTGACGCCGGCGATGATGAATACCGCGCAGGCAATACCCATTTCGCTCGACGCGATGGCCCAAACGATGATCGGGACCAGCACAATCCGGCCGAGCGTAATGATGTTGGGTATGCTCACGCGACTTTCCCGGCGTCCGGCCCGCCTCTGCCCGACAGATGCTGGGCACGGTTGTCTACATAGACGATGCAGCCCTCGGGTGCGAGCCATTGCACAGCGCCGGATTCCGACGTAACCACCGCGGATTCAGGCTTCAACCGCCGCCGCAACGCCAGCCAGGAACCGTCAGGATTAACCAATGACCGATCGCAAGCCCGGCCTGACCTACGCCGACTCCGGCGTCGACATCGATGCCGGCAACCGCCTGGTCGACCTGATCAAGCCGATGGTGCGCGCCACCGCACGCGCCGGCGCCGACTCCGAAATCGGCGGCTTCGGCGGGCTGTTCGATCTGAAGGCGGCGGGCTTTACCGATCCGGTCCTGGTCGCGGCGACGGACGGCGTCGGCACCAAGCTCAAGGTCGCGATCGAGGCCGGCATCAATGGCGGCGTCGGCATCGACCTCGTCGCCATGTCGGTCAACGACCTCGTGGTCCAGGGCGCCGAGCCGCTGTTCTTTCTCGATTACTTCGCCTGCGGCAAGCTCGACCCGCAAGCCGCCGCCGAAGTGGTCGCCGGCATCGCCGAGGGCTGCCGCGAAGCCGGCTGCGCCCTGATCGGCGGCGAGACCGCCGAGATGCCCGGCCTCTATGGCGGCAAGGATTACGACCTCGCCGGTTTCGCGGTCGGCGCCGCCGAGCGCGGCACGCTGCTGCCTTCGGCCGATATCGCCGAAGGCGACGTGGTCATCGGCTTGGCCTCCTCCGGCCTGCACTCCAATGGCTTCTCGCTGGTCCGTAAGATCGTCGAACGCTCCGGCCTCAAATACGACGACAAGGCGCCGTTCTCGCCGGTGATGACGCTTGGCGGCGCGCTGCTCGCCCCGACCCGCATCTACGTGAAATCCTGCCTCGCCGCGATCAAGGCCACCGGCGCCATCAAGGGATTGGCGCATATCACCGGCGGCGGCTTCACCGACAACATCCCGCGCGTGCTGCCCAAGCATCTCGGCGTCGGCATCGATCTGCCGCGCATTCCGGTGCTGCCGGTGTTCAAATGGCTGGCCGAACAGGGTGAGGTCGCCGAACTCGAACTGCTGCGGACCTTCAACTGCGGCATCGGCATGATCGCCATCGTGCGAGCCGACGCGGTCGACGCCGTCACCGAGAGCTTATCCGCTTCCGGCGAGAGCGTGCACCTGCTCGGCCAGGTAATTGCCGCCAAGGGCGAGCACCGCGTCGTCTATGACGGCCATCTCGATCTGTCGTGGTGAGTGCCGTGAAGCCGCGCGTCGCGATCCTGATCTCCGGGCGCGGCTCGAACATGGCCGCGCTGATCGAGGCGGCGGCCGAAGACGGCTACCCCGCCGACATCGCCTTGGTGATTTCCAACGTGGCCTCGGCCGGCGGCTTGGCTATCGCGCAACGCAGCGGCGTCGAGACGCTGGTGATCGAAAGCAAGCCGTTCGGCAAGGATCGCGCCGGCTTCGAAGCCGTGCTGCAGGCGGCGCTCGATCAGCACCGCATCGATCTGATCTGCCTCGGTGGCTTCATGCGGCTGTTCACTGCCGAATTCGTTCAGCACTGGCACGGACGGATGCTCAACATCCACCCTTCTCTGCTGCCATCATTCCCGGGGCTCGATCCGCACGGTCAGGCGCTGCGCGCTGGCGTGAAGATCTCCGGCGCCACCGTACACTTCGTCATTCCCGAAACGGACGCAGGGCCTATCGTGATGCAGGGTGCCGTCGCCGTGCACGACGACGATACGCCCGATACGCTGGCCGCCCGCGTGCTGGCGGTCGAGCATCGCATCTATCCGCAGGCGCTTAAGCTGCTGGCTGCCGGCGAGACGAAGCTCGCGGAGGGTCTGTGCAAGTCCCCCGCGATCCCGTCGTCGGATCAGATATTGATCGTACCTCCCGCGGGCGCGTAAGCGCCGGCGTTGATCAGCTCAGCCTGATTATCGAGATCAGGAGACCTTCAAATTTTCCGCCGACGACCGGCCACGATTTTCAACGAGTTCGTACTCGATCGGCTGATTTTCATTCAACGTGCTGAGGCCCGCGCGCTCTACGGCCGAGATGTGGACAAAGACGTCCTTGTCGCCGGTCGTCGGCCGGATAAACCCATAACCCTTGGTCGGGTTGAACCATTTGACGGTGCCCTTCTGCATCGTCTTGCTCCCTGCGCTAGACACAAAAAAGACGCGGCTCGCCTCCCCGCGTGCCACGCCACAAACGTCGTTGCCTGATCGATCTTGAAGTCGCGTACATAAAGCCGAACGGCCCAAATCCGATTGCGCATCAATTGCAACACGAAAAATCCGGCTTCGCAAGTGTTCGTATGCATGAGCGCAATGGCCTTCTCATCGTCGCCCAATCCGAGTGCGTAGTGGAGACATCCGCGCGCTCGCGCTGTTACTTCGTGGTTAGTTTATAGGCGATTGCCGCGGCTGGAGGCGTCGCTAGGCATTCTGCGTCGCAATTCAAATGCGGGAACCTTGCTGCACCGCCACAACCGAGGCAATCTGCGACAAAAGCGATCACGCGGAGGTGTGTTTTGCAGGATCGGTCCAGCTTGGGTACTGTCTGCCGTCGCTGGCGCTTCGGTTCCACCGCCGGCCCAAAGGGGAGACTATCCTGACCGTGATCAACGAACTGACGCCGAGCCGGCAGGCTATCCGAAACCGCATTCTGGCCGATCTGTCCGCCGATGATTTCGCGACACTCGAACCGCTGTTGCGCCGTATCGATTTCCGCGGGCGAACTGTACTGCAGGAGGCAAATCGTCCGGTAGAGTACGTGCACTTCATCGAAGACGGGCTGGTCTCGCACGTGGCGGGAAGCCGAACAGAATCCGTCGAGACTGCGATGGTCGGGTGCTTCGGTTATGTCGGGGTGCCGCTGATACTGGGATCATCGATTGCTCCACAGCGAGCGATCGCCTGTATGCCCGGCAGTGCGCTGCGCATCGAAGCCGACGAATTGTCGCGGTTGCTGACCGAGCGCCCGCAGATCCACGCGCGAATGCTGCGCTACGTACAGGCGTTGATGGCGCAAAACAGCCAGAGCGTGCTGTGCGCGACGAAGCACGAGATCAACCAGCGATTGGCGAGGTGGCTGCTGCTGGCGATCGATCGCCTGCAAAGCGACGTACTCGCGATCACTCACGAGATGCTGGCGACGAGCATGGGCGTGCGTCGCGCCAGCATCACCAACGCGCTGCTGCAGTTCGAGGCCGAGGGCGTCGTGCAGAAACAGCGCGGTGCCATTCGGGTGATCGATCGGGCAGGTTTGGAACAGCGCGCCTGCGATTGCTATCATATCGTCCGCGATGCCTACGCGTCGGCGCAGACGGCGAAGGACGGTTGCGCGCACGACGGTCATGCGCACGATGGTCATCACCACGATGGTCATGCCCACGATGAGGCTCGTGGGCCCGATGGCGAGGTTGCCGGAACGGCCTGAACGCCACTGCGGCCGGCTAAGCGGCCGGCCGCTCCTCACGCGTCTGCGCGTTGCGCCAGATCGTGCCGCCGATGAGAACCACCAGGACGCCGACGAGCGCGAACAGATACTCGCCGGCACTGCCCGGTGCCGCGAACAGCGGCGCCAATCCGAACTGTCCGAGCAGCGCATCGATGCGCGCCCCCACCGGGACATCGAACACGTGCATGTAGGGATGCACGGCAGGATCGGTGGCGATCACTTCGCCGGCGATCCATCCGAGCAGCGCGGCACCGGCCCAGACCAGGATCGGCAGCTTTTCGAGAACCAGCATGATCAGCGCGGCGCCAGCCACGATCATCGGCACGCTGACGACGAGCCCGAGGATCAGCAGCGGCACGCTGCCATTGGCGGCAGCCGCAACCGCGATGACGTTGTCGAGGCTCATGATGATGTCGGCCACCACCACGATCTGAACCGCGTGGAGCAGATGCGAGGCGGACTCGACGCTGTCTTCGTCCTCGGTCTCGGGCACCACCAGCTTGGCGGCGATGACGAGGAGCGCCAGGCCGCCGATCAGCTTGAGATAGGGCCACTCCATCAGGGTGGCGACGATGCCGGTGAAGATGATGCGCAGCAGGACTGCGGCGCCGGCGCCGAGGATCATGCCCCACAGCCGATGCCGCGGCTGCAAACCACGGCAGGCGAGAGCAATCACCAGCGCGTTGTCGCCGGAGAGCAGGACGTTGATCCAGATGATCTTGCCGACGGCGAGCCAGAAGGCCGGCTCGTGAAAATCTCGCTGAAACTCAGCGAGCAGATTCCAAATAGTGGCGGAGTCGAGGATCTGCATCAGACCGTTCACCGCCTCTCCCCTGAATCAGTGAGCGCCGCCGACGAGCCGGCGGCGCTCATGGTCGACTCTCAGCCGACGATTTCGTTGCCGGAGAAGAACTGGGCGATTTCAATCGCCGCCGTCTCCGGGGCGTCGGAACCGTGCACCGAGTTCTCGCCGATCGACTTGGCGTGCAGCTTGCGGATGGTGCCGTCGGCCGCCTTCGAGGGATCGGTGGCGCCCATCACGTCGCGATACTTGGCGATCGCGCCCTCACCCTCGAGGACCTGCACCACCACCGGACCCGACGTCATGAACTCGACGAGCTCGCCGAAGAACGGGCGCGCCTTGTGGACTGCGTAGAAGGTCTCGGCCTGGCCGCGGGTCATGTGGATGCGCTTCTGCGCCACGATACGCAGGCCGGCCTTTTCGATCAGCGCGTTGATGGCGCCGGTAATGTTGCGCTCGGTGGCGTCGGGCTTGAGAATCGAGAACGTGCGTTCGGTCGCCATTGGGATGTCCTTGGAGGCTGGGTGGGATGAGTTGCCGGGCTTATATCGGCGCGGCCGCGGCACGGCAAGCCGCGCCGGCCGGGCCGCCGAGCGCGACAATCGCGATCGGGCCAGTTGCGTTTGCGGCCCGACCCGGCGAAAACGCCGCATGCTCACGCTCTCCGATATCTCGGTCCGGATCGCCGGTCGGCTGCTGATCGATCGCAGTACCGTGCAGATCGCGCCCGGTGCACGGGTCGGCTTCATCGGCCGCAACGGCGCCGGCAAGTCGACGCTGTTTCACGCCATTCGCGGCGAGCTGGCGACCGAAACCGGCAGCATCTCGATCCCGCCGCGCTGGACCATCGGCAGCCTTGCCCAGGAAGCGCCGAACGGACCGGAAACGCTGCTCGAGGTGGTGCTGAAGGCCGACATCGAGCGCGACGCGCTGCTGCGCGAAGCCGAGACCGCGCAGGACCCCCACCGTATCGCCGATATCCAGACCCGGCTGGTCGATATCGACGCGCATTCGGCCCCTGCCCGCGCCGCCGCGATCCTCAGCGGCCTCGGTTTCTCGGCGCACGACCAGACCCGCTCCTGCTCCGAATTTTCGGGCGGCTGGCGGATGCGCGTGGCGCTCGCCGCGACGCTGTTCGCCGCGCCCGATCTGCTGCTGCTCGACGAGCCGACCAACTATCTCGATCTCGAAGGCACGCTGTGGCTCGAGGATCACCTCGCCAATTATCCGCGCACCGTGATCGTGATCAGCCACGACCGCGACCTGCTCGACACCTCGGTCAACGAGATCCTGCATCTCGATCGCGGCCGGCTGGTGCATTTCCGCGGCAGCTATTCGGCTTATGCGGAGTTCCGCGCCAACAAGGACGCGCTCGACGCCAAGAACGCCAAGCGCGAAGAAGCGCGTCGCAAACATCTGCAGGACTTCGTCGACCGCTTCAAGGCCAAGGCCTCGAAGGCCCGCCAGGCGCAGTCGCGCGTCAAGATGCTGGAGAAGATGAAGCCGACGGCGCCGCTGGTCGCCGACGACGTTCGCGAGATCGTATTTCCGGCGCCGGAGAAACTGCTGTCGCCGCCGATCATTGCCGCCGACAACGTCACTGTCGGCTACGACCCGGCACATCCGGTGCTGCGCCAGGTGACACTGCGCGTCGACACCGACGATCGCATCGCGCTGCTCGGCGCCAACGGCAACGGCAAGTCGACTCTTGTCAAACTACTGGCGAACCGCCTGGCGCCGTTCTCGGGTTCGGTGACCCGGGCCGACAAGCTCTCGGTCGCGTACTTCGCCCAACATCAGCTCGATGAACTCAACGAGGACGGATCGCCTTACTCGCATGTGCGCCGGTTGATGCCGGATGCGCCGGAGAGCAAGATCCGCGCGCGCGCCGGCCAGATCGGCTTTTCCGGCAAGGCCGCGGACACCGTGGTGAAGAGCCTGTCGGGCGGCGAAAAGGCGCGGCTGCTGCTCGGGCTGGCTACATTCCACGGCCCGAACATGATTATCCTCGACGAGCCGACCAACCATCTCGACATCGACAGCCGCGCAGCGCTGGCCGAAGCCATCAACGACTTCCCTGGCGCCGTGATCATGGTGTCGCACGATCGCTACCTGATCGACGCCTGCGCCGACCGCCTGTGGGTCGTGGCCGATCACAAGGTCAAGCCGTTCGACGGCGATCTCGACGATTATCGCCGTGCCGTTCTGTCGTCGCGCGGCGCCCGCCCGTCGCAGGATGCGAAAGAGGCAAAGCCGGACACCTCCGGCGCGCCCCAGCCGAAGCCGAAGAAAGCCGTCCCGCTCAAGCAGCAGATCGCAACCGCCGAGGCTGAGATCGATCGGATCACCGCGATCATCGCCAAGATCGACGCCGCGCTGGCGCTGCCCGATCTGTTCACCCGCGATCCGAAACAAGCCGCGCAGCTGTCCACCGCGCGCGCCAATGCCGAAGCCGCGCTACTACGCGCCGAGGAGCAGTGGTTACAGGCGAGTTCGGCCGAGCAGGACGTGAAAAGCTAGAGACGGCAGATCACTATTGAGGAGCGTCTGTCGAAGCTTCTTGAGCGACGGCATCAAGAAAGCTCATTGCTGCGCTTCCGTTGGCAGGCGGAAAAGGCAAAGCTCGGACAAGGGGGTAAAGCGACACCTTAGGTGGATAGATCGCATTTCCTGCTTTCTTCCGAATGGCCTCTAAACGCTCCCTGTCCCCCGGAGCCTCTACCCGAGCGATCATCAGACGACTGTAATCGTCGCGTTCTTCGCGATTCCATCCATGGAAATTATCCGGACCAATCCGGCCCGTGGGTTCAACTAAGTATTTGTGGGGAATGATATTAAGGGTTCGCTCTTCATCAAAGATGCAAACAACGAAATAATGAATTCCAGCCGATACACCAGGAAGTGGTGCAAATGGAGTCATGAACTCACGGAAAGCCAAAAAGGCGTTCCATTCGACGCTCACCCAGGTATTGTCTTCGGGAGACCAGCGAAGTGCAATTTGTCCATCATCGGTCATCTCAACTTCCTAATTATACTAGCACAACCTAATAACGACCTCACCAAGCTCCGCAGAATTGGAAGCGAACGTCATTTTCCCTCAAGAGGCGTTTTTCTTGCGCTTCGCCCGCACCGGCTTTTTCTCGACCACCGGATCGGCGCCGCGGTCGATCGACGTCAAACGTCCGCCGGTGAACGTATAGATGCCGGCCCGCGCGCCGCCATTGTAGGTCAGCGTCGCGACGCGCTGACCGCGCTCGTTGGTCGAGAGCGCGACATTCGACGGAACGCCGAGGCCGCGCGCGACGTCGCATTCGGTATGGCCGAGCGCGACCGTACCGCCCTGCGACGGCGCCGCCGCGGGATCATTCGGCGCCGCACCCTCCGGCCCGGGCGGCGGCGCCATTCCAGGACACATGCCGTCGGCACTGATCAGGTCTTGCGGTGTAACCGGCTTGTCCGGCGTCAGCGGCGGCGTTTCGATCGAGACGTTCTTGATGAACACGCGCCCCGGCCGCGAGAACCAATCGGCGTCGCGCGACAACATGTCGGACGCACCGGCACAACCGGCAAGCACCGGCGCCACCAGCGCCAGCATCAGCAACGGCTTCAAAGAATAATTCTGGTACACGGTCGGTCGGGTCCCATTACTCAACTTGCGCTGTCCAATCATCGATTTACGGCACCACCATGACAGTCGCCAAGCGACCTTGGTCGATCGAATCGCACTGGCTGACCGAAGTCGTTATTGCCGCTGCTGCCAGCGCCCGGCCTCGTCCGCCTGCCAATAGGTGACGTCAAAGCCGCGCGCCTTGCATTGTTTCCAGGCGTCGCGCGCCAGCGCGACCGCATCCTCGTCCTCGCCGTTGAACAGCAGAACCATGCGCTCGTAGCTGTCGCAATCCTGCGGCAGCACGGCGTTGTCGACGAGGAACCTCACCTTGGCGCCGTTAGCATTGCCCTCGCCTGCCGTCAGCAGGATCGGCTGATGCGCGGCGTCGGCGACGCGCCAGGTCGCGTGCGGCAGGAACGAGTCCTCGCGATACGTCCAAAGATGCGTGTCGAGCGCATCGGCACGCTCTTCCGACGTCGACTGCACCACCACCCGCCAGCCGCGCGCCAGCGACTTTTCGAGCAACGGCGGCAGCACCTGTTCGATGCTGCGGCCTTGCAGGTGATAGAACAGCACCTCGGTCATGGGGCCCGATTACTTCTTGGCCTCGTAGTGTTCGGCGACCAGCTGGTTCAGCAGCCGCACGCCGTAGCCGGAGCCCCAGCTCTGGTTGATCTCGTTCTTGGGCGCGCCCATCGCGGTGCCGGCGATATCGAGATGCGCCCACGGCGTGCCGTCGACGAAACGCTGCAGGAACTGCGCCGCGGTGATCGAGCCGCCGTTGCGCGAGCCGGTGTTCTTCATGTCGGCGAACTGCGAGTCGATCTGCTTGTCGTACTCGGGGCCGAGCGGCATACGCCACACCCGCTCGCCGGTCTTCAGACCGACGTCGGTCAAACGCTGCGCCAGTTCGTCGTTGTTGGAGAACAGGCCGGCGTGCTCGGTGCCGAGCGCCACCATGATGGCGCCCGTCAGCGTCGCGAGATCGACCATGAATTTCGGCTTGTGCTTCTTGGCGACGTACCAGAGCACGTCGGCGAGCACGAGCCGGCCTTCGGCGTCGGTGTTGATGATCTCGATGGTCTGGCCCGACATCGAGGTGACGATGTCGCCCGGCCGCTGCGCGTTGCCGTCCGGCATGTTCTCGACGAGGCCGATGGCACCGACGACATTGACCTTGGCCTTGCGCGCAGCGAGCGCATGCATCAGGCCGACGACACAGGCGGCGCCGCCCATGTCGCCCTTCATGTCTTCCATACTGGCTGCCGGCTTGATCGAGATGCCACCGGTATCGAAGCAAACGCCCTTGCCGACGAAGGCGATCGGCTGTTCGCCCTTCTTGCCGCCGTTCCAGCGCATGATCACGGTGCGGCCGTCGTGCTCCGAGCCCTGCGAGACGCCGAGCAGCGCGCCCATCTTCAGCGCGGTCATCGCCTTGACGTCGAGAATATCGACTTCGACGCCGAGTTTTTTCAACTGAGCCGCGCGGCGGGCGAACTCCGCTGGGAACAGCACGTTCGGCGGCTCGTTCACCAGTTCGCGGGCCAGGATGACGCCATCGGCCACATGCTCTTCAGGCGTAAACGCCTTCTTGGCGGCCGCCGCGTCCGCCACCGCGATGGAGACGTTGGCATTCACCGTGCCGGCGTCGTCGTCCTTCTTCTTGGTCTTGTAGCGATCGAACTTGTAGGCGCGCAGCCGGATGCCGGCCGCGATTCCCGCCGCCTGCTCGGGCTTCAGCGCGCCCGACGGCAGTTCCGCCACCACCGTCACCGCAGTGTCGCCGGCGCCGATCTTGCCGGCGATCGCACCGCCGAGCTTGAGGACGTCGTAGTCCTTCATGGCGTCGGCCTTGCCGGAACCGACGACCAGCAGCCGGTTCAGCTTCAGCCCTTCCGGAGCCAACAGGTCGAGCACCGCTCCAGATTTGCCCTTGAACTGGCTCGTAGCCGCCGCACGCTTCACCGCATCGGCCGCGCCGCCGAGCGCCTTGGTGGCAGTCGGACCGAACTTCAGAGCGTCGTCGCAGAACACGACGAGCGTGCCGCGGGCCGGAGTGGAAAAGGGAACGAAGCCGACCTTGACGGCATCGGGCATTGCAAATCCTCCAGAAGGTACGGTCCGGGACCGATCGGTCTCGGCTGGCTGCTGTTGTTGTGAAGCGTTGAGGCCTCAAGTCAAGGCAGCATCTGAAGCTCCGAGGGACTCAGGCGAAATTGCCTTACGAGCCGGCGACCAGGGAAACCGGCATGCGACCCGCCGACGTCGCGGGCCGTACACACAAGCGTGTCCAGCGGGAGACAGTCGCTCAACATTAACCATAACAATCTGCCGCCGCCACTCAGCCATTTTGTTGACAGATCAGATAGATGGTAATGGCACCTTGGGACAGCGCCGAAGGGGGCAGCCGGGGATTCGCTTGAATCTGCGCTGCAATGGGGGCGCAGGGGAATTTCGCGGCCGATGGGCTCCATCGACAAGTACATCTTCCGCACGACTTTGACGTCGTTCGCGGTGGTCATGGCCAGCCTCACCGGCGTGATTTGGATCACGCAGGCGCTGCGCGGCATCGACCTGATGACGAGTCAGGGCCAAACCATCCTCACCTTCCTCGGACTGACCGGCCTCGCGGTTCCGGTCCTGGTGCTGGTGATCGCGCCGATCGCGCTGATGATCGCGGTGGCGCACACGCTCAACCGCCTCGCCACCGATTCAGAGATCATCGTCATGAACGCCGCCGGCTTGTCGCCGCTGCGGCTGTTCCGACCTTTCGTTTATGCCAGCCTCGTGGTGGCAGCGATCGTGCTGCTGATCGGCGCCTATATCGCGCCCGACGGTCTGCGCCGCATCGCCCGCTGGGACAGCGAGATCACCGCCGACGTGCTCGCCAACGTGCTGCAGCCCGGGCGCTTCACTCAGCTCGAAAACAACCTGACGATTCGGGTGCGTGAACGGCAGCCGGGCGGCGTTCTGGTCGGTGTCTTTATCGACGACCGGCGCGATCCCAACGAGCGCGTCACCATCATCGCCGACCATGGCTCGGTCCTAAAGAATAAAGACGGCTCGTTCCTGGTGCTCGACGACGGTCATCTCGAGCGATTCCAGGCCGGCAAGCAGGAGCCGGCGCTGGTCGCCTTCAGCCGCTACGCCTTCGACATGTCGAAGTTCTCCCGCGCCCGCGACGTCACCTATGGAATTCGCGAACGCTATTTGTGGGAGCTGATGTGGCCGCAGCCGAACGACGCACTGCAGGCTCGGCTGCCGACCGAATTCCGCTCTGAAATGCACGACCGTCTGCTCGCGCCGATCTATCCTTTCTTCTTTGCGTCGGTGGCATTCGCCTTCCTGGGATTGCCGCGGACCACCCGTCAGAGCCGGAATTTCTCGATGGTGAGCGCCGTACTGGTCGCCTTCGCGGTGCGGCTGAGCGGGTTTGCGCTGTCAGTCACCGCCAATCACAATTTCTACGTCGCAGGTCTGCAATATCTGCTGCTGGTGGTGGCGATCAGCGCCTGCGTCTGGCTGATCCGCGGCAACATCGTGATCGAACCGCCGGCGAAATTGACCGAGCAACTCGCCACCCTTAATGCCTCGCTGCGCCGGCTGGTCCGGCGGCCGATGCCGGCCTGAGGCGGACACGATGGTCATCAACACGCTCGGCCGCTATTTCGCAGCGCGCTTCATCACCGCCTCGCTCGGGGTATTCCTCGGGCTGTTCGTCCTTCTGGTGTTCGTCGACTATATCGACCTGCTGCGGCGAGCCGGCGGCCTCGACGTGTCGGCCTTTACGATCGCCAAAACCTCGTTCTTTCGCGTGCCCCAATTGCTCGAACGGCTGCAACCGTTCTGCGTGCTGATCGGCGGCATGACCTGCTATCTGGCGCTGTCGCGCAGCCTCGAATTGGTGGTGGCACGGGCGGCCGGACTGTCGGCATGGCAGTTCATTTCGCCTGCCCTGTGGAGCGCCCTCGCCCTCGGCGTGTTTGCCAGCGCGGTGTTCAACCCGATGTCCGCGCACATGCAGGAGCGCGCCAAGCAGATGGAAGCCGAGCTGTTCGGCGACAAATCCGGCGGGCTGCAGGACGCCAACGGCTTCTGGATGAATCAGGTCAGCCCCGAGGGCCAGTCGATCATCAATGCGGCGCGGAGCCAGCAGCAAGGTGCGGTGCTGTCGGGAATCACGGTGTTTCGATTCGCCCCCGACTTCTCGTTCAGGGAACGGATCGAGGCGCGCGAGGCGGTGCTCGAGCCGGGTTATTGGCTGTTGAAAAGTGTCCGGCGCTACACCATGGACAGCGCGCCCGTGGATCAGGACACGCTGAAGCTGTCAACTTCGCTGACACCCGCTCAGGTGCGTAACAGCTTCGCCACGCCGGAGAGTGTGTCGTTTTGGCAACTGCCGTCGTACATCCGTTCTTCGGAGAGCTCGGGCTTTGCCACGTCGGGGTACCGTCTGCAGTATCACAAGCTACTGGCAAAGCCGTTTTTGCTGGCTGCTATGGTGATGTTGGCGGCTTCCGTGAGCCTCCGCTTCTTCCGATTCGGCGGCGTTCAGAAGATGGTTTTGAGTGGCGTGGGGGCAGGCTTTCTGCTCTATATCCTTTCGAAAGTGACTGAGGATTTGAGCAAGGCCGAGTTGATGCATCCGCTTGCTGCGGCGTGGCTTCCCGTTTGCGTGGGCGGTCTCGCTGGCTTCTTGGCTCTGCTGTATCAGGAGGACGGGTAGTGGCCGTGAGCGCCGCCCTCCGTTACATGCTGCCGTTCGCGCGGTGGCGCACATTGGTGCGCCGCCAGTGGACGTATGCGTCTATCGGCATCCTGCCGTTCGCCGCTCTGGCGACAGCGGGCGTGATGACATGCGCGTTCGCGCCGCCGGCGATGGCGCAGAGCTACACCTACAATCCGCGCCCACCGAGGCCGAAGCCGCCGCCCAGCGCCCATGACGGCCAGATGCTGGTGCAGGCCACGACGGTCAATTACGATTACAACAATCAGCGCGTCGCCGCGGTCGGCAACGTGCAGATGTATTACAACGGCA
Organism: Rhodopseudomonas sp. B29; assembly: GCF_000333455.1. Lineage (GTDB taxonomy): Bacteria > Pseudomonadota > Alphaproteobacteria > Rhizobiales > Xanthobacteraceae > Rhodopseudomonas. The sequence continues at coordinate 9,049 of NZ_BADD01000614.1, read as the reverse complement.
CCTCGGTCGAAGCCGATCAGCTGGTCTACGATCAGAAGACCAAGCGGCTGCGGGCCGAGGGCAACGTCCGCATGACCGATGCGGACGGCAAGATCACCTACGCGAACTCGCTCGATCTCAGCGACGATTACCGCGACGGCTTCGTCGACTCGCTGCGGGTCGACACCGCGCAGGACACCCGCATCGCGGCCTCGCGCGCCGATCGCACCGGCGGCGCCTATAACGTGTTCCAGAATGGCGTGTACACGGCCTGCGCGCCGTGCCGCGACAACCCCAAGAAACCGCCGCTATGGCAGGTCAAGGGTGCGCGGATCATCCACGACCAGACCGACAAGATGCTCTATTTCGAGAACGCCCAGCTCGAATTCTTCGGCGTTCCGCTGGCATATCTACCGTATTTCTCGACGCCCGATCCGACGGTGAAGCGCAAGACCGGCTTCCTGATGCCGTTCTACACCACCAACACGACGTTCGGCTCGGGCTTCGAAACCCCGTTCTATTGGGCGATAGCGCCGGACTACGATCTCACGGTCACCCCGCGCTTCACTACCAAGCAGGGCGTTCTGCTGCAGGGTGAATTCCGCCAGCGGCTGCTCGACGGCGCCTATCAGATCCGCGCCTACGGAATCGATCAGGCCAGCCAGTCGACCTTCGCAGGCCAGCCGGGCGACCGTCAGTTCCGTGGCGGCGTCGATACCCAGGGCCAGTTCGCGCTCAACGACAAATGGGTGTGGGGCTGGGAAGGCGTGCTGCTGTCCGACCGCGCCTTCTTCGTCGATTATCGTCTGGCGCAGTACAAAGACAGCTTCGGCACGTTCCTGAACCAGACCCAGGAAGCGACCTCGCAGATCTATCTGACCGGCGTCGGCAACCGCTCCTATTTCGACCTCCGGTCGATCTATTATCTCGGCTGGGCCGCCGCCGACGTGCAGTCGCAGATCCCGGTGATCCACCCGGTGCTCGACTACAACAAGACGCTGAATTACGACATTCTCGGCGGCGAATTCAGCTACAAGACCAACCTGACCAGCCTGAGCCGGCAGAACGCCCAGTTCGATCCGATCAACACGATCGCGAATACCACGGGCCTCTGCCTGAGCGCCTCGGCTGATCCGCTGGCACGCATGCCGTCGAACTGTCTGCTGCGCGGCATCCCGGGCACCTACACCCGCGTCACCGCCGAGGCGCAGTGGCGGCGGTCGTTCACCGACTCCTACGGCCAGATCTGGACGCCGTTCGCCTCGATCCGCGCCGATGCGATCGACGCGTCGATCTCCAATCAGCCGGGCGTATCGAACTATCTGCCGACCGGCGACACCCAGACGGTTCGGCTGATGCCGACCGTCGGCCTGGAATATCGCTACCCGTTCATCAACGTGCAGCCGTGGGGCACGACGACGATCGAGCCGATCGCTCAGGTCATCATCCGTCCCAACGAGTCTTACGCCGGCAAGCTGCCGAACGAAGACGCGCAGAGCATGGTGTTCGACACCAGCAATCTGTTCAGCGTCGACAAGTTCTCCGGCTACGACCGCGTCGAAGGCGGCGGCCGCGCCAATGTCGGCGTCCAGGCCACCACGCAGTTCGACCAGGGCGGCGCCGTCAACGTGCTGTTCGGGCAGTCCTACCAGCTGTTCGGCCTGAACTCCTTCGCGGTCCGCGACCTGACCAACACCGGCGTCGACTCGGGCCTCGCCACCACCGCCTCCGACTACGTGGCACGGGTGTCCTACTCGCCGAATTCGACCTACAAGTTCACGACACGGGCGCGGTTCGACGAAGCAACTCTGAACGTGCAGCGCTTCGAGGCCGAAGCCAGCGCCAATTTCAATCGCTGGTCGATCAGCATGATCTACGGCAGCTACGCAGCACAGCCGGATCTGGGCTTCCTCACCCGTCGCCAGGGCATCCTCACGACGGGTTCCGTGAAGGTCGCGTCGAACTGGGTGGTGACGGGCGGCGCGCGGTGGGATCTTGAGGCGAACCGCATCAACCAGTATATCGTTGGTGCCGGCTATGTGGACGATTGCTTCGTTCTGGCGCTGAACTACGTCACCGGCTACTCCTACACCAATTACGGCGCGACGCCGACGCTGAGCCACTCCGTCATGCTGCAGCTGGGGCTGCGGACCATCGGCATGGGGGCGATGCAGCAGAGCGTGTCGGGGGCGTCGAACGGCCTGATCGGCCAGTAGTGCGATCTTTCGTTGGTCGCAAACTCCGCACATCCGACAACCAATCTCGTGGGGGCGAGAGGCGAAGGCGAGCGATGACGACAAGGATTCCCCTGATCTTCCCGAGCTTGATGCTGTGCTGGCTGATGGCTGCGGCCGTCCCCACCGCCGCGCACGCGCAAAGCGTCGCCGTGATGGTCAACGGCGAGCCGATCACGACGTTCGACATCGAGCAGCGTGCCAAGCTGAACCGGCTCTCGCACAAGGAGCAGAGCCGGCAGCAGGTCATCGACGAGCTGATCGACGAGAAGGTGAAGATCCGAGAGGCGAAGAAATTCGGCGTGTCGCCGAGCGACTCAGACATCGATCAGTCCTTCGCCACCATGAGTTCGCGGATGCGGATGACTCCCGACCAGATGACCAAGATGCTCGGGGCGCAGGGCATCCGCCCGGAGACGCTGAAACAGCGCATCCGCGCCGAGATGGTGTGGACCAGCCTGGTGCGCGGCCGTTTCAAGGACAGCCTTCTGGTCGGCGAGAAAGACATCCAGGCGCAGCTGCGCGCCGGTGGTGCAAACAACCCGGAAGAGACCGAGAGCTTCGAGTATCGACTCCGCCCGGTGGTGCTCATCGTGTCGCGTAACTCCGGCGACGGAGCGATGGAGTCGCGGCGCAAGGAAGCCGAGATGCTGCGCGGTCGCGTGCAGACTTGTGAGGAGGCCGATCGCCTGTTCAAGTCGATGCCGAACGCCGCCATTCGTGCCACCGTCGTCAAGACCTCTGCCGACCTGCCCCCCGCCCTGCGCGAGGTGCTCGACAAGACCCCCGTCGGTCATCTGACGGCACCCGAAGTCACGAAGCAGGGTTTGGAAATGGTGGCACTGTGCTCGCGCACGCCGACCACAGCCGACACCCCGAAGAAGCGTGAGATCCGCGAGAAGATGTTCGCCGACAAATTCCAGGCGAAGTCGAACGCGTATCTGCAGGAAATCCGCAAAGCCGCGATGATCGAATATCGCTCGGGCGCGAAGTAGCCTCGCCGCCCGCCGAGCGCCGACCGCTGCCAGGTGCTTCATCACGTCAGGACCTCCCGAGATGGAAAAACCACTGGCCCTGACGCTTGGTGAGCCGGCGGGGATCGGTCCGGATATCGCGCTCGCAGCCTGGCTGCGGCGTCACGAACTGGGACTGCCGCCTTTCTATCTGCTCGGCGACCTCACCTGCCTGCGCCGGCGCGCGAGTGCGCTGCTGATCGACATCGATCTGGCGGAGGTCACAGCCGCGGACGCCGAGCGCACCTTTGCCGATGCGCTGCCGGTCGTCTCCACTGGCGTCAGCACGACCGCCGAACCCGGCCAGCCCGACGCGACCAGCGCACCCGCTGCGATCGCTGCGATCACGCAAGCCGTCGCGGATGTCGAGGCCGGACGCGCCAGCGCGGTCGTCACCAATCCCATCGCCAAGAGCGTGCTCTACAAGGCCGGCTTCAAGCATCCCGGCCACACCGAATTCCTCGCCGAACTGGCGCGCCAGGGCGGCGTGACGCCGCAGCCAGTCATGATGCTGTGGTGCGAAGAACTCGCTGTCGTGCCGGTGACGATCCATGTCGCGCTACGCGACGCGATCGCTCAGCTCACGACCGAAATGATCGTCTCGACCGCGCGGATCGTCGTCGCCGACTTGCAGCGCCGCTTCGGCATCGCCCGGCCGCGGCTGGCGATCGCCGGCCTCAATCCGCACGCCGGCGAGGACGGGACGCTCGGCAGCGAGGACCGTGCCATCGTCGCGCCCGCAGTCGCGCAGCTCGTCAGCGAAGGCATCGCCGCCCGCGGCCCCCTGCCGGCCGACACGATGTTTCATGCCGCCGCACGGAAGACCTACGACTGCGCGATTTGCATGTATCACGATCAGGCGCTGATCCCGATCAAGACCATCGCGTTCGACCAGGGCGTCAATGTCACGCTCGGTCTGCCGTTCGTACGCACGTCGCCCGATCACGGCACGGCCTTCGATATCGCCGGCACCGGCCGGGCCGATCCGTCCAGCCTGATCGCGGCGCTCAAGCTCGCGGCGCGCATGGCATCAGCGCAAACTGCATGAGCGCGATCGACGATCTACCGCCGCTGCGCGACGTGATCAGGCGCCACGATCTCGCCGCCAAGAAATCGCTCGGCCAGAACTTCCTGCTCGATCTCAATCTCACCGCGCGCATCGCCCGTGCCGCCGGGCCTCTCGACCAATGCACCGTGGTGGAGATCGGCCCCGGCCCCGGCGGCCTCACGCGCGCTTTGCTGGCTCTCGGAGCTCGGCGCGTGATTGCCATCGAGCGCGACGAGCGTGCGCTCGGCGCGCTGGCGGAAATCGCTGCGCACTATCCGGGGCGGCTCGAGGTGATTTCGGCCGATGCGATGGAATTCGATCCGAGGCCGCTGCTCGCCGGCGAGCGCGCCAAGATCGTCGCCAACTTGCCCTACAATATCGCCACGCCGCTGCTCATCGGCTGGCTGTGCACTGAACCATGGCCGCCCTGGTACGACGCCATGGTGCTGATGTTTCAACGCGAGGTGGCGCAGCGGATCGTCGCGCGCGAGGACGACGATGCCTACGGCCGGCTGGCGGTGCTGTCGAACTGGCGCGCCGAGACGCAGATGCTGTTCGACATCGCACCGTCGGCCTTCGTGCCGCCGCCGAAGGTGACCTCGTCAGTGGTACGGCTCGTGCCGCGCGCAAATCCGTTGGCGTGTGATCGCAGCGCGCTCGAACAGGTCGCCGCGGCGGCGTTCGGGCAGCGCAGGAAGATGCTGCGGCAGAGCCTGAAATCGCTCGGCGTCGATCCGGCGCGGCTCGCAGCCGCGGCCGGCATCGATCCGGCGCGGCGCGCCGAGACGGTGCCGGTGGCGGGCTTTGTTGCCATGGCCAATGAATTGATCGATATACGGAACACAACAACAATCGCCTGAAAGGGAGAGCCCGCCATGACGCAGATGCGTCGCCAGTCTCTGGTCAAGTTCGACGCGCCTTTGTGCGAAACCATCATCGACGCGCCCAAGCCGCAGGGCCGCGAAGTACTGGTCAGGATCGAACGCTGCGGGCTGTGCCATTCCGACCTGCACATCCAGGACGGCTACGCCGATCTCGGCGGCGGCAAGAAGCTCGACACCACGCGTGGCATGACGCTGCCCTTTACGCTCGGCCATGAGATCGCCGGCGTCGTCGCTGAAGTCGGCCCCGACGCGCCGAAGGAATTGATCGGCACCAAGAAGGCGGTGTTTCCCTGGATCGGCTGCGGCAAGTGCCGCGACTGCCTGGCCGGCGACGAGAATCTGTGTGCCAAAAACCGCTTCCTCGGCGTCTCGATCGACGGCGGCTTCGCGACCCATGTGCTGGTGCCGGATGCCAAGTACCTGCTCGACTACGATCCGCTGCCGACCAACGTCGCCGCGACGCTGATGTGCTCGGGCATCACCGCCTATGGCGCACTGAAGCGTCTGATCGATCGGCCGCGCCAGCGCAACCTGCTGCTGATCGGCCTCGGCGGCGTCGGCATGATGGGCCTGTCGCTGGCGCAGGCGATGTTCAAGCAGCCGATCGCCGTCGCCGACCTAAGTGCCGCGGCGCGCGAGACCGCACTCAAGAACGGTGCGGCCGTCGCCTATGACCCGTCCGAGCCCGACGTCGCCAAGCGCATCTTCAAGGAGACCGACGGCGGCTTCGACGGCGTCGTCGATTTCGCCGGCAACGACAAGTCGATGAACTTCGCGGTCTCGACTGTCGCGCGGGGCGGCAAGATCGTGGTGTCGGGCCTGATGGGCGGACAGTTCTCGCTGCCGATGGTGCAGTGGATCTACAAGCGCATGACCGTCGAGGGTTTCATGGTCGGCACGCTCGAGGAAACCAAGGAATTGCTCGCCTTGGCGCGCGCCGGCAAGGTCAAGCCGACGCCGATGAAGGAAGAGCCGATGCAGGACGCGCAGAAATGGATCGACCAACTGCGCGCCGGCAAGGTCGTCGGCCGCATCATGCTGACCAACTGATCGACCATCGAGCGCCTGCCGCACGAGTTCCATCGAGCCGCGCGGCAGGCCCGATTCTTGTCTCAACCAGACCGGATTTGCGGCTTATTGCGACCCCATTCTGCGCCGACAACGCGCTGATCAGCGCTGTGTCGTTGCTTGATTGGGGACAGCTATGCAGATCAAAGCCGTGTACTTCCTGTCGGCCGCATCCGTTGCGCTTGCCGCGACGCTGATGGTTCCAGGCAGCTCCGCCCAGGCTGGAGAATGCCTCACCGCACCGAAGGGCGCGGCGCCAGCCGGCAGTCATTGGCGCTACCGCACGGATCATGTCGCCAAGAAGAACTGCTGGTACTTGAAGGCTGCGGCCAAATCCGCCGCGCCAACTGAGACGGCTGACGCCTCGGGGGGCGCCGCAGGAGCCGAGGCAGCAACCGCTCCGGCCGAGCCTGCCGCCGCATCTGCAGCGCTGAGGCGGCCAGCAACGCGAGTTACGCGATCGGCAGAAACATCGCTGCAGCCCGCAGTCGCCAATGCACGGGCCGAAGTCGAAACGCCGGCCGCTCAGACATCATCTCAGCCCTCAGAAGCCACTGCGGCTCCGGATCCTGCCTTCCCGCCTCCGGCACCGATGCAGAACGACAGCCCGGTCGCCGTGCAGACCAACCCGAGCAGCCAGATCGACCAGCGCTGGTCCGATGCTGCTGCCGGCACTCAACAGACGGGCGAAGCTGCGGTCGCGGCCAAGTTGCGCAGCAGCGCACAGGAAGCTGCGGCACGCACCTCCGCCGACAGCGCCTCGGCCGTTGCAGGACAATCGACCACGACACTGATCCTCGCGCTGCTCGCCGCACTGGCGCTGGCCGGCGTGATCCATCTGCAGCATCGTGCGGTTCAGTGGCTCGGAGCCGACCGTCCAGCGCCGCGGCGGCCGCCGCGACATATGGGGCGATGCCGGCGTCGATCCGGCACCGGAGCCGCCGATGGACCTTGGTCAGCCGCCGCGCTGGATCCAGGCCGCGCGGCAGCACCAGACTGCCGTGGACAATGCGGACGAGATCGAGCACCTGCTTGCGCGCGCCAAGACCGACGACCGCTTAGCAGCCCATCATCCGAACTGATCCGAACGACCGATCAGCGCTCGAGTTCGCGGCGCATGTCGCGGACGAAAGCGTCGATGCCGATCTGACGCTCGCGCTTGAGCTGTTCGGCACGCAGGATCGCTTTGACGGACTCGTAGGCGACGCCCACATTGTCGTTGACGACGATGTAGTCGTAAGCGTCGTAGTGACTCATCTCGTCGCCGGCCTTCTTCATCCGGCCGTGGATCACTTCGTCGGAATCCTGGGCGCGGGTGTGAAGTCTGTGCTCCAGCGCCTGCACCGAGGGCGGCAGCACGAACACGCTGACGACGTCGTTCGGGGCATGGCTACGCAGCTGCTGCGTGCCCTGCCAATCGATATCGAACAGCACGTCACGACCGGCAGACAGTGCCGCTTCGACAGGCGCGCGCGGCGTGCCGTAGCAATTGTCGAACACGTTGGCCCATTCGAGGAATTCGCCGGCAGCCACCATGGCGTCGAATTTCGGCCGGTCGACGAAGTAGTAATCGCTGCCTTCGATCTCGCCCGGACGCATTGGCCGCGTCGTCGCCGACACCGACATCTGTAGCCCGGCGGTCTCCTTGACCAGCATGCGCGACAGCGTCGTCTTGCCGGCGCCGGACGGCGACGACAGCACGAACATCAGGCCGCGACGCTCGACGCCGTTGAAGCCCCCTGCATTGCCACTGCTGCTCATTCGAGATTCTGAACCTGCTCGCGAAACTGTTCGACGACGTTCTTCATCGCGAGCCCCGCATTGGTCAATTCGAGATCGATCGACTTCGAGCAGCAGGTGTTGACCTCGCGGTTGAACTCCTGCGCCAGAAAATCGAGACGGCGGCCGACCGCGCCGCCCTTGCCGAGCATCTCGCGGGCCTGCGCGATATGCGAGGCGATGCGGTCGAGCTCTTCGCGGATATCGGCCTTGGTGGCGATCATGATCGCCTCCTGATGCAGCCGATCCTGATCGAAGCGGTCCGACGTATCGAGCAGCGCTGCGATCTGTTCGGCGAGTCGCGCCTTGATGGCTTCGGGCTTGCGGCCAGGCGCTGCCTCGGCCCTGGCGCTCAGCGTCTCCAGTTCGTCGAGCCGCTGCAGCAGCAAACCACGCAACGTTTCGCCTTCACGCTTGCGCATCTCGATCAGGCTCTGCAGCGCCTGCGAGAAGCCCGCCTCGACAGCGGCGCGTGCGGCTTTCTCCTCGTCCTCGTCGGCGTCCGGCTCGACGACTTCGATAACGCCCTTGATGCTCATCAGGCCGTCGATGCTAGGTGCTACCGCGTCGATCCGGCTGGCGAGCTGGCCGGCGACCTTGACGACTGCGGAGAGCACGTCATCGTTGATCCTGATGACCTGCTGCGCGTTGACGCGCTTGACCGTGAGGTTGGCGTAGACGGTGCCGCGCGACAGCGCATCGGTCGCACGCTTGCGTACCACCGCCTCGACGTCGTCCCAGCCTTGGGGCAGTCGGGTGCGGAAGTCGAAGCCCTTGGCGTTCACCGACTTGAGCTCCCAATCGAACGTGTAGGGGCCGCTGTCACCGTGGCTGCGCGCAAATCCGGTCATGCTCGACAACGACATCGCGGGGACGATCTCCAGTGTTGGTGAAATGCGGAATGGCGCCGCAGACTAGTCGATCCGCGGCCGATCTGTGAACTGCGCCGAGGTTGCGCCAGCCGCTTTATCCGCCACGACCGTCTTCCACGCCAGTGCGGACGACAGTCAGGTGGCCGAGGCCGAGCATNGAGCCGACGGAGGC
>NZ_BADD01000615.1 GCF_000333455.1 Rhodopseudomonas sp. B29 | reverse complement strand
ATATTGCGCCTCGGCATTACTCTCGGCGCCCTTTGCCACAAGGCTCGGTTCTTCACGGGGTCCGAGCCACCACCGAGCGCAGACAGATTGGTGACCCCGCGGGGATTGCCGGCCGACGCCGCGCGTTCGAACAGCTGGCGCGCCTTGGCGTCGTCTTTGGCCAGGCCCGCACCGGTCGCGTAGGCGACACCGAGTTCGACCATTGCGGACGAACTCCCTTTGTCGGCGGCTTTGCGATAGGTCGCCAGCGCTTCGGCCGGCTGGTTATTGGCCGCATAGGCGCGGCCGAGTTCATACATCGCACGGCGCGAGCTCGCCGCCGCCGTCCGGCAGAATTTCAGCGCAGTCGGGATGTCGGCCGCGGCGATCTGGGCGGTTCCCTTGACGTCGGCGGGCTTGTCGGGATCGGACGGATCGGCGGCAATGCGGTCGCACAACGCCAGATCGGCAGACTGCGCCACAGCCGCCGTCGCAGCAGCGGCGGTCGCTGCCACCAGCACCAGTCCTGCCGCGAGCCAGCGCGGGTGAAAAGTCATCATCGTCATGTGTCTCGTCGCCTCGAAGCGCTGCGGCCAATCCGGGCGGCGCGCACGGCGCCTGATCAGATCTCGTCGTCGGGCGCGCCAGGCCGTGTCCCAGGGCAGCGCCGACCGGCCGCAATCTAGCCAATCCGACCGGAGGTGGAAACCGCAGCGCGCGCGGCAACCTTAGCTGTCAACGATTGAGCTCGAACACAGCGCGGCAGGCTTGGCTGAGATCGGCGCGATGCTGGCGCATGCAGGCGGCAATGCGCGCGAAGCTCGCCAGTTCGGAACCGCACAAACGGAAAACGTCGCTGGTGCACAGACGCTGTTCTTCGAGACTGAAGGCTTCACCGCGGACCGGCGCCAGCGACGCCGCCGCGAGCGCGCCGAACACCACGAGGCGGCGCAGAAACCTGCTTATCGTCGTCATGGCGGCTCTCCCTGCCCGAAGAGGACAGATGCCAAGAAACAAGGCGCTCCACTGTGACAGCCATCACGCCAGAGGCGGACGATGGAACGATCGCCGCCCAGCTCCGTTCAACCGCGACTAATTGACCAGGGTAAATCCAATGACGATTTTGAAATGGGCACTGATCTTCTTCGTGATCTCGGTGATTGCGGCGGTCTTCGGCTTCACCGGCATCTCCGCGGCGTCGGCAGATATCGCCCGCCTCCTGTTTTATATCTTCGTGGTCATCTTCGTGGTTCTGCTATTGCTCGGACTGACTATCTTCAGAGCCTGACCACAGACGCCGGCGCACAAAGTTCCTGCCGCGGTTGATCTGACGCAATCGCGGCGCGGTCAAATTCGACCATTGTCATTGGTGCCCTGCCGATTCCCATATTGCATTGCAACATCGGCTCGACTAGGTAGTTCCTCAACCACCCGAGGCGACCGATGAGCGAAGACTGGAACACGAAATACGGCGTCCGCCGCGTCAGGCGCGATCCTCCGACCTTGGAGGAAGCGATCTTTGCGGCTGCCGGCATTACCGACGATCCGGACTCGCAAGCTGAAATCGCTGCGTCGCTGATGGGCCTGCCGATCGAAGCCGTGCAGAGCGAGGTCCGCAAAGCTTGCCGTGTGGCGGCACGGACGTCGCGGGTCATCGCTGGCGAACAGGGCGCGCAGCGCGCCGTGGTGGTGGAGCGTCGGGTCTCGCGCAAGATCGTCGGCGCCCGGCGCGCCTGATCCCGAACGGATCGGTCCACAGAACAACGCCGCGGAGAGCATCCGCGGCGTCCTAATTCAGACTGGCAGATCGAAGCGGCATTAGGCTGCGCGTCCGATCCCCGACATCTTCAAAAACAGATTCCAGCAGGCCTGATTGAAGTCGATCAGTGCACTCGCCGCTCCGGCCGGGATTTCGATCGTCGGCTGGCCAGCGCGGGCCGGCTCCTGCTTGAGATCGATGGTACCGGTCGATTCACCCTGGCGGAATGTCAGGTGCGCACCGAATTTGTTGGCGAGCGCCCGCATCGCCTGGTTCTGCGCGCCAGTGGTGATACGGACTCGCTCGTAGCAAAGCGACCGGGCCACCTCCATCAACTGCCGAAACAGAATGCTGCCGATACCCTTGCGCCGCAGATGGGCTTCGACGCTGAACGCGATCTCCGGCAGCGAGTCTGTTGATAAATCCGGCTGGTGCAGTTCGGCGGCCGCATGGACCTGACCATCCTCGCCGACGAAGGCGATGATGATTGTGCCGTCGCCGCCGCACTTCTGGGCATAGCGATCGATGAAATGCTCGTCGGCATAACCGTTGAACCGGTCGCGCCGGCTCTCGGCATCCAGCCGCAACAGGTGATCCCGCAGCAGCGGCAGTTCCTGGTTGATCAGCGACCTGATCGTGCCCCTGGACCCGGTGAGGTCGGCAATCAGAGCGTCGTGCATAGGTTCACACTCCTTTCGGACGGACCCTCAAGGAGGCGTTCCACATTCCCTAGACCGAAAGTATATTGTGCAACGCACAATAAATTGCAAGACCGATCAGCCCCAGCCCGTTGAACTACTGGCCCGCGCCGTCGAACCCGACGCGATTCCATAGGCTCGCACGGCTAACAAACTTTGCGCAGGCGCAAAATCCCCGGCCAGTTCGGTATCATAGCACCGTAAACTAGGAATGATCCGGACATCTTCGGGCCGTCCCCGAACTCAGAGCACCAGCTGGGTCTGGGTCACGACACCGACCAGCTTGCCGTCGTCGGTCTCGATTCGGGTCTGCCAGACCTGAGTTCGCCGGCCGCGATGCACCGGGGTGGCGATCGCCACCACGGTGATCCCGGCTTTGGCGGGACCAATGAAATTGGTCTTGCTCTCCAGCGTGGTGGGCCCTTGCCCCCTCGGCAGAT
>NZ_BADD01000616.1 GCF_000333455.1 Rhodopseudomonas sp. B29 | reverse complement strand
TGAAGGGTTATTACGCCAACATCTCCGAGCGCCAGTTCCACGCCATCTATGTCGAGGCGACCCGTCTGAAGGGCGACTCGGGCGAGAACCTGATCGGCCTGCTCGAGCGCCGCCTCGACGCCGTCGTGTACCGCGCCAAGTTCGTCTCGACCATTTTCGCGGCGCGCCAGTTCATCAATCACGGCCACATCCGCGTCAACGGCAAGCGCGTCAACATCGCCAGCTATCAGGTGAAGGTCGGCGACGTCATCGAGGTCAAGGAAGCCTCGAAGCAGCTCGCCATCGTGCTCGAAGCCAGCCAGCTTCCGGAGCGCGACGTGCCCGACTACATCGAAGTCGACCACAACAAGATGACCGCCAAGTTCGGCCGCATCCCGGCGCTGGCCGACGTGCCGTTCGCCGTGCAGATGGAGCCGCATCTGATCGTCGAATTCTATTCGCGCTGAGTTCTGCGCGACGCTGGTTTCTTCGTACTGATTGCTGCTCAGTCCGATGCATCGAGGCCCCGGTTCGCCGGGGCCTTTTTGTTTGTGGGCGCCGCTGTCACAGTCGTTCGTAGCTGCGCATCGAGGCGCGCTCCCTCGCCCCGCTCTTGCGGGGAGAGGGATGGGGTGAGGGGCGACGCGGGCACTGACTCTCGGCCGCGGAGATACCCCCTCACCCGGATCGCATCTGACGATGCGATCCGACCTCTCCCCGCGCGCGGGGCGAGGTTAGGCTGCATCCGCGGCTGCCGTTCCAGCAGGAATAAACTTATCGATCACGCACTCCTGACCGGATCGTGTCCTCGCCATTACCTTCGACTTTGCGGAGCTCGTGTTAGCCTCGCGCATGGCCTTCACCCCTCCCCCGCCGCTGCCCGGCGCTCCGCCGGTGCGGATCAACTTACTCTCGGACACGCAGACGCGGCCGACGCCGGCGATGCGCGAGGCGATGGCGCGGGCCGAGGTCGGCGACGAGCAGACCGGCGACGATCCGACAACCAATCTGCTGCAAGAGCGCGTCGCCGAGTTGCTCGGCAAACAGGCCGCAGTGTTTCTGCCGTCGGGCACGATGTGCAACGTCACCGCGACGCTGGCGACCTGCCGGCCCGGCGACGAGATCGTGGCGCATCGCACCGCGCATATCCTGTCGCGCGAGGGCGGCGCCCACGCGGCGCTCGGCGGACTGCAGATTACGCCGCTCGACGGCGACGATGGCCAGTTCTCGATCGAGGCTTTCCGCGCCGCGTTGCATCCGACCACGCGCTACGAGCCGCACCAGGCGATGGTCAGCGTCGAGCAGACCGCCAATATCGGCGGCGGCACGATCTGGCCGCAGGCGACGCTCGACGCGATCGCCGAGACGGCGAAAGCCGCAGGCCTCGTCACGCATATCGACGGCGCAAGGCTGATGAACGCCGTTGTCGCCACCGGCATTGACGCGGCCACGATGACGGCGGGCTGGGATTCGGCGTGGATCGACTTCAGCAAAGGTCTCGGCGCGCCCGTCGGTGCGGTACTAGCTGGGTCGCGCGATTTCATCGACGCGGTGTGGCGCTGGAAGCAGCGGCTGGGCGGCTCGATGCGGCAATCCGGCATGATCGCCGCCGCCTGCATCCACGCGCTCGATCACCACATCGACCGCCTCGCCGACGATCACGCCCATGCCCGCGCACTCGCCGCCGGGCTGATGCAGATCGACGGCGTCGAGGTGCAGGAGCCACAGACCAACCTGGTGTTCTTCCGGACGGAAGGCGCCGGCGTCACCGGCGCCCAGATGGTAACGGAGCTACGCGGGCGCGGCGTCTGGCTCGCCACTATGGACGGCCGCGTCCGCGCCTGCACGCATCTCGACGTCTCCGCAGAGATGATCGACGAGACGCTGCAGCATGTGCGTGAGATCTTGCGGGCGGCGTAAGAGGCCCTGGCTTCGAGCTACCCGCGTGCGTCATCCTGAGGTGCGAGCATAGCGAGCCTCGAAGGATGATGGGCACGGTGCCTGCGGCCCATCCTTCGAGGCAGACCGCGCCGCGCTGACGCGCGGCACGGCCTGCACCTCAGGATGACGCTTCTAGTGTGGTTGGTGCGCGGACAGCTACTTCTTCGCCGACTTCCGCTTGGTGCTCTTGCGGCCAGACGTCTTCCGACCTGTCGATTTCTTGGCGCTGGACTTCTTCGCCGTCGTCTTGCGCGTCGATTTCTTGGCCGTTTTCTTGGTGGATTTCTTCGCGGTCTTCTTGACCGTCTTCTTCGGCACCTTGGCGCCTTCGGCGCGGGCTTCGGACAGGCCGATAGCGATCGCCTGCTTGCGGCTCTTCACTTTCTTGCCGGAGCCGCCGCTTTTCAGCGTGCCGGAATTGCGCTTCTTCATCGCGCGCTCGACCTTGGCCGAGGCTGTCTTGGAGTACTTACGAGCCATACGCTCCTCCCAGTTGTGACGAACTACAATTGTTCCGGGAGGCGTTTGGTTCCAGCGCACAACTTTCAGCGAGCGGGCCCGCTCGCGCTGATAGCAGCCTTCTCGATGCGAAACACGATGATGTCGCCGCGTTCGGTGCTGATCAGTCTGTCTCCGGTCTCGCCGATCAGCACCGGAATGTCGATCAGCGCCATCGGATCGGTACAACGCACTTCGAACACGTCGCCGCCGCGGCCGGCCTGCAGCGCCTTGCGCGTCTTCAGCACCGGCAGCGGACATTTCAGCCCGGCGAGATCGAGGATGGTGATGCTCATGGCGCTGGACGATGGCGAAGCGGAGCTGACAGGTCAATCTCTGCGTGCTTGGCCTTATTGCCGAGGCCTGCGCCGCTGCGCTAATCACGGACGATGATCAGAGGCCTGCAATGACCGAAGCTCCCCTGCCCGCCATCGTGCTGGCCGGCGGCCTGGCCCGCCGGATGGGCGGAGGCGACAAACCGCTGCACAGCGTCGGCGGCCGCAGCCTGCTGGCGCGGGTGATCGAGCGGCTGCAGCCGCAATGCGGCGCGCTGGCGCTCAATGCCAACGGCGATGCCGAGCGATTCGCTGACTACGGCCTCCCGGTGATCGCCGATTCGATCGATGGCTTCGCCGGCCCGCTCGCTGGCGTGTTGGCAGGTCTCGACTGGGCGGCGGGAAGTGAGCCGAACGCCGCCTTCCTGCTGAGCGCGCCGGCGGATTGTCCGTTCCTGCCGGCTGACCTCGTTGCGCGGCTCCGCCTCGCTCAACGTGAGACGGACGCAGACATCGTTACGGCGTCGTCGGGCGGACGACGCCATCCGGTGGTTGCGCTATGGCGCATCGGTCTGCGCGACGCGCTGCGCCGATCGCTGTCGACGGAAGGCTCGCGCAAGGTCGGGAGTTTCGTCGCGCGGTTTGCACACGCGGACGTCGAATGGCCGGTGACGCCGTTCGACCCGTTCTTCAACGCCAATACGCCGGACGATCTCGCCGAGGCCGAACGCATCGCTGCTACGTACGGCGCGTGACCTCGGGCGCGGAACCGCGGCTGACGCTGCGCGTTTCTTGGGCACACGACATCTCAAGGAGCGCGTCATGAAACGCATCGCACTGTGTGCGGCGATCCTCGCCACTGCCTTCACAGCATCGGCCTTCACCGGTTCGGCGGAGGCCAAGGGCTGCATCAAGGGCGCCATCGTCGGCGGCGTCGCCGGCCACATGGCGGGCCACGGCAAGCTCGGCGCCGTCGCCGGCTGCGTCATCGGCCATCACGAAGCCAACAAGGCCGACAAGAAGGCCGCGCAGCAGAACGGGCAGAACTAATCACTTGCGTGCGGAACTAACCACGTCATTGCGAGGAGCGAAGCGACGAAGCAATCCAGCTCCGTGCACCGGGCTGGATTGCTTCGCTTCGCTCGCAATGACGAGGGCGGGTGCTTCGCCCCGCCGCTAACCAGCCCTACGGCGTCAGGATTGCGCGGCCGACCAGCTTGCCCTTCTGAAGATCATGCAGCGCCGCGTCCGCCTGGTTGAGCGGCACAGGGGTTACCGGGATCGGCGGGATCTTCTTGGTGCGGACGAGATCGAGCAACTCCTGCGTCTCGCGGAGGTTGCCGACATAGCTGCCCTGAATCGTGATCGCCTTCATCGGGATGAACGGCAACGCCCACGGCGCGCCGCCGCCGAACAGGCCGACGATCACCAGCTTGCCGCCCTTGGTCAGACAGTCGAAGCCGAGCTGCGCCGTCTGCGCGTTGCCGACGAGATCGAGCACGCCGCGGATCGGGCTCCCGGCCTTGGCGACGATCTGCTCCAGCGCATCCGCAGCACCGCCATCGACGCTGGCGAGCGCGCCGGCCTGCTCGGCCGCCTCGCGCTTCTTGGCATCGATATCCACCATGATGGCGCCCTTGCCGCCCATCGCCTTCAGCAACGTCAGCGCCATCAGGCCGAGGCCGCCGGCACCGAAGATCACGATGGTCTCGCCGAGATCGAGCTTCTTCAGCGCGGCGTACGTAGTGAGGCCCGAGCAGGCGTAGGGCGCTGCGGTGACGGGATCGAGGCCGTCGAGGCTGAGCAGATAGCGCGGATGCGGCACGATCAGTTCGTCGGAGTAGCCACCATCGCAATACACGCCGAGGAAGCGCGGCTTGAGGCACATGTTCTCGTCGCCGGCTTTGCAGACGTCGCACTGGCCGCAGCCGATCCACGGATAGACGAGAACCGTCTCACCTATCTTGGCATCCTTGGCGTCCGGACCTGCGGCGACGATCTCGCCGACGCTCTCGTGCCCCATCGTCAGCGGCAGCGCGACGCCGCGGTCCTGCAGCGAAAGCCGCTTGCGGCCGTGGCCAAGTTCGTAGCCGCCTTCCCAGATGTGCAGATCGCTGTGACAGATGCCAGCGGCCTTCACGCGCAGCAACACCTGCGTGCCGCTGAGCTCCGGCGTCGGCCGGTCCTGTTCGGTGAGCGGCTGACCGAAGCCGGTGACGCGAAAGCTCTTCATGGCGTTTCTCTCCGTTTGTTATCGTTGCAGCGAAATATGACACGGTGCTCGCGGGTCGTCGACCCGCGCTCCGCTCATGCTGCCGAGCGGAATTCGTCTTTTGTCTGCTGCACGAGCTCGGCCACGGTGATGACGCCGGCGACACCCGAGGCCGAATGGCCGGCACTCCAGATGTCTTTCCAGCGCTTCGGCCGCTGCTCGCGCGCGCCGATATCGATATCCTTGCCGATATCGATGGCGCCGCGTTCCGGCAGATCGTCGGGATCGAGCCCCGCCGCGACGATCGAGGGCCGCAGCATGTTGGTCTGCAGGCCGGTGAAGGCCTTGGTGAGCAAAATGTCGTCGGCCGACGAGCCGGCCACCATGTCCTTGTAGCGCGGATCGGCGAGGCTCTCCTGCGTGGCGATGAACTTGGTGCCCATATAGGCGAGATCGCAACCGAGCGCGGTCGCGGCGCGCAGCGCGACGCCGTCGCTGATGCCGCCGGCAAGCACGATGACGCCGTCGTAGAATTGGCGGACCGCACGGACGAACGCGAACGGATTGAGCCAGCCGGTCTGCCCGCCGGCGCCGGCCGTAAGTAGCACCAGGCCATCGACGCCCACCGCCGCTGCGCGTTCCGCGTGGCGGATAGTTGCCACGTCCGCCAGCACCATCGCTCCGGCATCCTGCAGCGGCTTGATCACCGGGTCCGGCGAGCCGACGCTGGTGATCACCAGCTCGGGCTTGTGCGTGAGCAGCACTGCAAGATCGTCGGCGAGCCGCGCGTTGGAACGGTGCACGATGAGATTGGGACACCACGGCGCGGCCTGCCGGCCGGTGTTGTCCATGTGTTGCTGCGTGCGCTGCTTGATGGTGCCGAGCCAGTCATCGAGTTGTTCCGTACTGCGGCAATTCACGGTGGGGAACGAGCCGATCACGCCGTGCGTGCAAGCCTCACTGACCAGATCGACGCCCGACACCAGAAACATCGGTGCCGCAATCAACGGCAATTCGAGCCGGCCGCGAAAGCGGCTGAGACGATCGGCTGCAGGCAAGGTCGTTCCTCCCTCGTCATCTTTGGTATTCCGCCGCGAAACCGGCGTGCTACTCTTGTGGCGAACATTGGCACGCGCAAAAGCCGATGACAAACATTCGGGAGCAAGCCCATGACCGACGCCCTCAACGCATTTCCCACCGCCGGCACGCAGACGTTGCGCGCGCTGTCGCGCTATCCGACGCGCACGGCGTTCAGCTGGCCCGGTGGCACGCTGAGCTATCGCGGCGCGATCGACATGATCGGCAGCATGCAGAAGGTGTTCATGGGCCTCGGTGCAGAGCCGGGCACGCGCGTGGCGCTGCTCACCGCCAACCGCGCGGAAACCTGGTGCGCCGGCGTCGCCGCGCAGCTTTGTCGGTTTGCCATCACCTGGCTGCATCCACTTGGTTCACGCGAGGATCAGATCGACCAGATCGAGGACTCCGGCGCTGAGATTTTGCTGATCGACGCGGCCGCATTCCTGCAGCGCGGCGGCGAACTGGCGACGCAGGCATGCGGGTTGCGCCACGTCTTCACCGTTGGGAAGGCCGATTACGGCCTCGACCTGCTGGTCGCGCTCGACAAAGCCGGCAGCGCGACGCCGCAAGACTTCGCCCAGATCGACGACGTCGCGGTGCTCAACTACACCGGCGGCACCACCGGCAAATCCAAAGGCGCGCTGCGGCGGCATCGCGAAAACGCCGGCTTCGCCAACGCCATTCTGGCGGATTTCGAAATCCCCATGGACCCGCGCTATCTCACCGTGGCGCCGATCAGCCACGTCGCCGGCACCAAGGTTCTGCCGGCGCTGATGCGCGGCGGCACCATCCACATGCTGAAAGGCTTCGATCCCGAAGCCGTGCTACAGACCATCGCGCGCGAAAAGATCAACTTCACGCTGTTCGTGCCGACGATGATCTATATGCTGCTCGATCATCCGGCGTTGGCGAAGACCGATCTCGGCTCGCTCGATCTCGTGCTGTACGGCGCCTCGCCGATGTCGCCGACGCGGCTGGTCGAAGGCATCGAGCGCATCGGGCCGGTGTTCTCGCAGCTCTATGGCCAGACCGAGTGCTATCCGGTGTCGGTGCTGCGCAAGGCCGATCACGATCCGAAGCAGCCCGAGCTGTTTCTCTCGTGCGGCTTTCCGGTCGCGGCCTGTGATACGCGCATCCTCGACGATAACGATCAGGAAGTCGCCGACGGCGAAGCCGGCGAGATCTGCGTGCGTGCGCCGCACGTGATGAAGGAATATTGGAAGCGGCCGGAGCAGACCGCCGAGACGCTGAAGAGCGGCTGGCTGCACACCGGCGATATCGCCAAGCGCGACGACCGCGGCTACATGTACATCCTCGACCGCAAGAAGGACATGATCGTGTCCGGCGGCTTCAACATCTTCCCGCGCGAGGTCGAGGACGTGTTGTCGACGCATAGCGGCGTCGCGATGGTCGCGGTGGTCGGCGTGCCCGACGACAAATGGGGCGAAGCCGTCACCGCCGTGGTGGTGACCAAGCAAGGTGCTGCGCCGAGCGAGCGCGAACTGATCGAACTGGGAAGGCGGAAAAG
>NZ_BADD01000617.1 GCF_000333455.1 Rhodopseudomonas sp. B29 | reverse complement strand
CGTAAATGGGAGCATTCTTAATGAGTTAGAGCGACAATCCGTCGCACTACACGAGACTTGGTGCCGTGCCTGCAAGGCAGCTCCGCGCCGAGCACAACCGAAAACTAACCAAGATGGCGTAAGGCTTGGGCCGTGAACGCAAATCCCAACATTCTGGTGTTCGATTCCGGGCTCGGCGGCCTGACGGTGCTGCGCGAGATCGTCAAGGCGCTACCGGACGCGCATTATACCTACGTCGCCGACGACGCGTTCTTCCCTTACGGCCAGCACAGTGAGGATGCCATCATCGGCCGCGTGGTGCCGCTGATCGGCGAACTGATCGCTGCGCATGCGCCGGATCTGGTGGTGATCGCCTGCAACACCGCATCGACCCTGGTGCTGGCGCATCTGCGCGCCGCCTATACGGTGCCGTTCGTCGGCACCGTGCCGGCGATCAAGCCGGCCTGCGCGCAGTCGCGTACCAAACGGATCTCGGTGCTCGGCACCAGCGGCACCGTGAAGCGCGAATACACCAAAGCCCTGATCCGCGATTTCGCGGGGGCTTGCGAGGTGACGCTGGTCGGCTCCGTTCATCTTGCCGCGCTCGCCGAAGCGGCGCTCGGCGGCGAGACGATCGATGACACTGCGATTGCTGCCGAGATCGCGCCGTGTTTCGTCGGAGAGAACAGCGACCACCGCACCGATGCGGTGGTACTCGCCTGCACGCACTACCCGCTGCTGCTCGATCGTCTGATACGTCTCGCGCCTTGGCCAGTGGACTGGATCGACCCCGCGCCGGCGATCGCACGTCGTGTCGTCACACTTCTCGGCTCTGCTGCCGTGCACAATTCTGTTCATCAAAGTTCCGCCGAGATGATTTTTACATCCGGCCGACACAACCGATTACCGGGCGTTTTTTCCCCGTATTTCGGTGGCCGAATTCCGGCGTAATTACTTTCGCCGCAGCGGCCCGACTGCTAACTTCCCGGTGTGGTGGGCACGGGAGGAAACATGACTCGGCTATTTGCCTCGACCTGCACCCCCATGGGAACCGTCGCGCTCGCGCCATGCGTCGTTAGCAAGTACACACTCACTTCGTCGGCGCGGTAGCAATGCGAGGCTGCAACAAGGGCATCTCGGCGCCGCGGCGGATGATCGCCGACCTGATGCGGGCCTCGCGATCGGTTCCGCTAATTACCTTCAAGCGCACCCTGGACGTGACCACGCTGGCGCGCGCCCGGGCCGGCTGCGCGACGCCGCCGGGCTTCGCGGCAATCTTCATCAAGGCGTTCGGTCTGGTGGCGTACGAGCAGCCGCTGCTGCGCACACTGTATGTCGGCTTTCCCCGTCCGCATCTGTTCGAGCTGCCGTGCAGCATCGCCATGGTAGCGGTGGCGCGGCAGGTCGACGGCGAAGACTGCGTGCTGATGGAGAAGATCTGCACCGCCGAGCAACGGCCGCTGGCCGAGATCGACGCGATGATCCGGCATGCATCGACGGCGCCGATCGCCGAAGTGACGATGTTCCGCAAGCTGCTGCGAATCAGCCAGATGCCATGGCCGCTGCGCCGTCTGGCCTGGTGGGCCGGGCTGTCGCTGGACCGGCCGCGAGCGAATTTCTTCGGCAGCTTCGCGGTGTCCTCGGTCTCGGCGTTCAGCGAAGGCGAGCTGTTTCCGGTCAGCCCCGGCCCTTATGTGTTGAGCTATGGCCGGCTCGACGAGGACGGGCGGATCGAGGTTGTGATCCGATTTGACCACCGGCTGATCGACGCGGCTCCGATCGCCCGGGCGATGAGGCGGCTGGAGCAGGTGCTGAACGGGGCCGTAGCGGCCGAAATCCAGGCCCAGCCGCAGCGCTCGGCCCGTCCGGTGCGGCTGGTCAGCGACTGAGGCCCGGCCCGCCGCAACGCCGGTCGCAGAATTGACATCCGGGCCGTTTCTGCCTAAGCACACCCCGCACGCGGGCCGCTTCGGCCCGCGTTGTGTTTCGCGACCCGTGGTCCACCCCTTAGCCTTTGGGGGCGGAATC
>NZ_BADD01000618.1 GCF_000333455.1 Rhodopseudomonas sp. B29 | reverse complement strand
GGTGAAGCACGACGTCATCGCCTTCCTGACGCATCTGGCCGAGTTTGTCGGACCCTATGCGCGCTTCGTCCACCAGGGCATGACCTCGTCGGACGTGCTCGACACCTGCTTCAACGTCCAGCTCGTGCGCGCCGCCGATATCCTCTTGGCTGATCTCGACCGCGTGCTGGCGGCGCTAAAGGCGCGCGCCTTCGAACACAAGATGACGCCGTCGATCGGCCGCTCGCACGGCATCCATGCCGAGCCGGTGACGTTCGGGCTGAAGATGGCCTACGCCTACGCCGAATTCTCGCGCGCCAAGGAACGCCTGATCGCCGCCCGCAAGGAAGTCGCGACCTGCGCGATCTCGGGCTCGGTCGGCACCTTCGCGCATATCGATCCGCGGGTCGAAGAGCACGTCGCCAAAGCGATGGGCCTCGCCGTCGAGCCGGTGTCGACGCAGGTGATCCCGCGCGACCGCCACGCGATGTACTTCGCGGTGCTCGGCGTCATCGCCTCGTCGATGGAACGCCTCGCCACCGAGATCCGGCATCTGCAGCGCACCGAAGTGCTCGAGGCCGAGGAATACTTCTCCGCGGGCCAGAAGGGCTCGTCGTCGATGCCGCACAAGCGCAATCCGGTGCTGACCGAGAACCTCACCGGCCTCGCCCGCATGGTGCGCGGCTACGTCAATCCGGCGATGGAAAACGTCGTGCTGTGGCACGAGCGCGATATCTCGCACTCCTCGGCCGAGCGCATGATCGCGCCCGACGCCACCGTGACGCTCGATTTCGCGCTAAATCGTCTGGCCGGCGTGATCGAGAAGCTGGTGGTTTATCCGGAGAACATGGAGAAGAACCTCGACCGCCTCGGCGGCCTGATCCACTCCCAGCGCCTGCTGACCGCGCTGACCCAGAAGGGCTGCTCGCGCGAGGAGAGCTACAAGCTGGTGCAGCGCAACGCCATGCCGGTGTGGCGCGGCGAAGGCGACTTCCTGACGCTGCTGAAGGCCGATCCGGACATGAAGAAGTACATGTCGGACGCCGAGATCGAAGAACAGTTCGACCTCGGCTATCACCTCAAGCACGTCGACACGATCTTCAAGCGGGTGTTCGGGGAGAGCTGAGGCGCTGCGCGCCGCGCACTCCGCGGCCTTTCTTGAGATGCCGTAGGGTGGGCAAAGGCGCGCAGCGCCGTGCCCACGCGGCGACCGCGATTGCGTAGTAGCTCGGCGCGTGGGCACGCTTCGCTTTGCCCACCCTACGTTTCTTCTCGTCATTCCGGGGCGCGCGGAGCGCGAACCCGGAATCTCTTCGCGCCACCAACGTCGGGATTCAGGGTTCGCCGCTGCGCGGCACCCCGGAATGACGGCGAAAGACGGCACCGGTCGGCCGCTCGCCGGTCAATTCTGTATTGACATTGTACATACGCGCGCCGATATTCTCGACATGATCGAGACTCGGCCATCCTCCTCAGACGAGACGGATACGAGCGTAGCCGACCGCAGAGCCGCGTCCGACGTCAAGGGCAGCATCAACCTTCGGATCGGGGCCGATACGCGCCAGTTGATCGACGAGGCCGCGGCGATCCTTGGCAAGACCCGCACCGAATTCATGATCGACAGCGCCCGCCGCGAGGCGATCGACGTGCTGCTCGACCAGCGGCTCTTCGTGCTCGACGCCGGCCGCTACGATGCCTTCATGCAGGCACTCGAAAACCCGCCCAAGCCCGGCCCTAAATTGCGATCGCTGCTTCGCCGGGTGCCGGCATGGCAAAAGCCGTAACGTCTTTTTCGGCGCCGGTTGCGCTGAGCACCGCACACGATCTGTCGTCCTTCGACTGCGGCGAGCCGGCGTTGAACGATTGGCTGCGCCATCGCGCACTGAAAAACGAGAGCCGATTTTCGCGAACCTACGTGCTGTGCGAGGACGAGCGCGTCGTCGCTTACTACTGCCTGTCGGCTGGAGCGGTCGAACGCGCGGCGGCCCCGGGCAAGGTTCGGCGCAATGCCCCGGACAGCATCCCCATCTCCATCATAGGACGGCTGGCGGTCAGCCGCGATCACGCCGGCCGCGGCATCGGCGCCGATTTGCTCGCCGACGCGCTACGCCGAGTCGCGGTCGCCTCACAGAGCATCGGCATCGGTGCGGTGCTGGTGCAGGCCAAGAGCGAAGCGGCCAAGGCATTCTATCTGCGTTGCGCCGAGTTCATCGAATATCCAGCCGACAGCCGGACGCTGTTCCTGCCGATCGAAACGGTGATCGCGGCACTCGCTTAGTTCGTTACGGTCCGCGAGGGTGATCGCGGGGCACGCAGCGCGTGGGCACGCTTCGCTTTGCCCACCCTACGATCTGAGGCCGACGCCGACCTTTCCCCCGTCATTCCGGGGCGCTCGCTTCTGCGAGCGAACCCGGAATCCCGATGTTGTCGGAAGTGACAGGGTCGCAGAACGCTGCGAGATTCCGGGTTCGCCGCTGCGTGGCGCCCCGGAATGACGAACGAGAGGGTGTGGTGCCGGCCGCGTGGTGCGGTGGGCGTTAGTTCGCCCCAGCCCTCACCGCATTCGCCGGCCGCTTCGCCGGCGCGGCGAACAGCTTCATCAGTACGAAGGTCACCACCAGCACCGCCGCATAAACCGCGAGCTGCATCCCCGTCGGCTGGTCGGTGTAGCCGATCAGCGTGTGCAGGGCCTGGCCGAGGACACCGGAATCGCTGAGCAGCCAGCCGGAATCCCAGACCGTCTCATTGAGCGCCGTCACCGCGTTGGCTTGCTGCAGAAACGCCACCGCTTGCGACGCCATGCCGGCAGCGAGCAGAGCGATCAGCACGGTGGTTACGGCGAACAGCGTCTTCATTGGAATGCGGACGAGGCCCAGATACGTCGCGGCGCACAACGCGCCGCCGAGCGCCAGGCCAGCGACGCCGCCCAGCGCGACCTCCCAGGCCGTGCCGCCGTCGGCGGCGAGGACGCCGTAGAGGAACAGCACGACCTCGCTGCCCTCGCGCAGCACGGCGACTGCGACGACAACGGCCAGCGCCAGCAGCGACTGGGTGCCATCGACCACCGCCTGACCGGCGGCGCGCAGGTCGCCGGCCAGCTCGGCGCCGTGGCGCGCCATCCAGACATTGTGCCAGGTCAGCATGACGACGGCGATCGACAGGATCGCGGCGTTGAACAGCTCCTGCCCCATGCCGGCAAACAGCTTGGAGATTGCCCCGGCAAAGGCCGCGACCAGGCAGGAGCCGACGATCCCGGCGGCGACACCGCCGCCGATGAACAGATTGCGGCCGGGCACGGTGCGCGTCACCGCCAGCACGATGCCGACGATCAGGCCGGCCTCGAACACCTCGCGGAACACGATGATCAGCGCGGCCAGCATGGCGGCTCCCCTTTCCGGACCGGCGCGCGGCCTATTTGACGACCAGGGTGCCCTTGGCGACGTCCTCGTTATATTCGTCGACGAAGCTGTAGCTGCCCGGCTTCTGCGGCCGGACGTTGATCACCGCCTCAGTGCCGGCGGCGATCACCTTCTCGACCTTCAGCTTCTTGCTCTCGAATTCCATCGCGGCGCCGCTGTCGTTCTTGACCTTGAAGACGATCGGCGTGTTCGCCGGCGCGCTCACCTCGGCGGGGGTGAACTTCTTGTCCTTGTAGCTGAGGCTGATCTCGGTCGCCTGCTCGGCCTGGGCGGCGAGCGGCGCCAGAATCACGGCGGCGAGGAGCGGCAAGCG
>NZ_BADD01000619.1 GCF_000333455.1 Rhodopseudomonas sp. B29 | reverse complement strand
AGCAGGCGCTCTCCAAGCTGCTGAAGCAGCCCAAGGCCGAGGGCATGGCCGTGGTCATCGTCGAGCACGACATGGATTTCGTCATGAACCTCGCCGATCGCATCGTCGTCATGCAGTTCGGCGAGAAGCTCGCCGAAGGCACGCCGTGCGAGATCCAGCGCAATCCCGCGGTGATCGAAGCCTATCTCGGAGGCGCCGAATGACTACGAGCGACGGCGACATTCTTCTGCAGGCCGACGGCATCGACATCGGCTACGGCCGCGTCACCGTAATCCACGGCGCCAGCCTGAGCGTGAAGCGCGGCCAGATCATCGCCATCATCGGCCCCAACGGCGCCGGCAAGACCACGCTGCTCAGCGGGCTGATGGGCCTTTTGCCGGTCAAGGGCCGGCTCAGCTACTTCGGCGAGACGATGAGCGAACAGCCCAGCGTCGAGCAACTGGTCGGCCGCGGCGTCACGCTGATCTTCACGTTGTCGGGCGGCTCGGCCTTCGGCCTCGATTCCGGCGGCGGCGTGCAGGCGTGGCTCGCCGCACAGGGCCGCGGTTTCGCCATCGGCAACGCGACGATCCCGATCGTGCCCGGCGCCGTGGTGTTCGACATGCTCAACGGCGGCGACAAGAATTGGGGCCGGTTCTCGCCGTATCGCGATCTCGGCTACGCCGCCGCGGCTGACGCGAGTGACGACTTCGCGCTCGGCAGCGTCGGCGCCGGGCTCGGCGCGACGACGGCGAACTACAAAGGCGGGCTCGGCTCGGCCTCGGCGACCACACCCAGTGGCGTCACTGTCGGTGCCATCGCGGTCGTCAACGCGATCGGCAGCGCGGTGATCGGCGACGGACCGTGGTTCTGGTCGGCGCCGTTCGAACAGGGCGATGAGTTCGGCGGCTTCGGCCTGCCGGCGAAATTCGGGCCCGAGCATCTGGCGGTGAAGCTGAAAGGCGCCGCGGCGGCGAGCGCGGTCGAGAATACGACGCTGGTCACCGTGGTCACCGACGCGGTGCTGACCAAGACGCAAGTGAAGCGACTGGCGATGCTGGCGCAGACCGGCTTTGCCCGCGCGATCTATCCGGTGCACGCGCCGCTCGACGGCGACGTGGTGTTCGCCGCGGCGACCGGCGTCAAACCGGTCGAACCGCTGGCCGGACTGACGGAGCTCGGCGCCATCGCCGCCAACACGGTGGCGCGCGCGATCGCGCGCGGCGTCTATGAAGCCACACGGCTGCCGTTCAAGGACGCGCAGCCGGCGTGGCGGGACAGGTTCGCTCGGAGTTGAATGTCGGCTCGTCATTGCCGGGCTTGACCCGGCAATCCATCCGCTTGGAATTATCACCTGTCCGCTTCGCGGAGGATGGATGCCCGGGCCTTCGCCGCGCCGAAGGGGCTCCGGCCCCGCAGGCGAGTCAAGCCCGGGCATGACGCCGAAATATCAACTCATCAAGCGCTGACCGAAACGCTCGATCCGCTGGCGCCCTGGATCTGCGACGACTGGCGCTGGATCAGTTGCTCGATGAAGTTGTAGGACGAGCTGGCGTTGTTGGACTGGCTCGACGTCGAACCGGGCTGCGTCATCGACACCTTGGTGCCGTCCGCATAAGTGATCTGCGTCGTGGTCGAGCCGTCGCTGTTGGTGGTAGTCGTGCTCGACGAGCCCGACAGAGCCTGCAGCAGCGCGTCGCTCGAACCGCCCGACCCGCTCGAGCTGTCCGCCGAATTGGCGCCGCCCGAACCGCCGTGGCCGTGATGGCCGTGACCCTTGCCCTTCAGGCCCGACGCCAGTTCGCTCGAACTCACCGAGCCGTCGCCGTTGGTGTCGAGGGCGGCGAACACCTTGTCGGCATTCGCCGTGTTGGTGCCGCCGGCGCCGAGCGCGTTTTCGAATTCGCTCTGGCTGACGCCGCCGCTGCCGTCGGCATCGAGCTGATTGAACAGATCCTGCAGCGCCGCATCGCGGCTGTTGGACGCCGTCGTGGTCGAGCTCGTCGATGAGGTCGAACTGCTCTGTGCCGAGAACAGCGCGTTCAGCGTCTCGGCCGACAGGCCCGTCGACGGAAACGAGCTGCCGCTCGTGCTCGACGTCGAGAACGGCGAGGTGGACGAGCTCGAGCTCGACGAGTCGAACGGATTGGTGAAGCCCGTCGTCTGCGTCGAGGACTTCGACGACGAGGACGACGAGTTCAGCGAACTCAGCAATCCCGAGAGCGCACTCAGCGCACCGAGGGCAGGCAACATGGCGAGGACTCCGCAAGACAAACCGCTGGCCGCGGCCGGCAACTACGCACGGATCATTCCGCAGATGGTTCAGCAATCGGCGTGCCAGCAGGGCGAAGCCTGATTTTGCAAGGCTTTTCGCGGCGACCGAGAGCGTGCAGCGCGGAAATTTCTGCCGGGTGCGGCACAAGCTGCCGAGCCTCCGTCGCTTGCCGGATTGAAACAGCGCCGCCGCGCGTGGTAGCGAGGCGGATCGCTGTTCAGCACAACCGGAAACGGAAACGCTCATGTCCTTCGCGCCCCGCCCGCTCGCCATCGCTCCGTCGATCCTGGCGTCGGATTTCTCCAAGCTCGGCGAGGAAGTCCGCGCGGTCGATCAGGCCGGCGCCGACTGGATTCATCTCGACGTGATGGACGGCCATTTCGTGCCGAACATTTCCTACGGCCCCGACGTCATCAAGGCGATGCGGCCGCACACCAAGAAGATCTTCGACGCCCATCTGATGATCGCGCCGTGCGATCCCTATCTGGAAGCCTTCGCCAAAGCGGGCTGCGATCACATCACCGTCCACGCCGAAGCCGGCCCGCATCTGCACCGCTCGCTGCAGGCGATCCGCGCCCCTCGCNAGAAAGGCGGCGTCTCGCTCAACCCCGGCACGCACCCGAGCGCGATCGAATACGTGCTCGACGATATCGACCTCGTGCTGGTCATGTCCGTCAATCCCGGCTTCGGCGGCCAGGCCTTCATCCCGAGCGCAGTCGAGAAGATCAAGGCCATCCGCGCCATGATCGCCGGGCGTCCGATCGACATCGAGGTCGATGGCGGCGTCAGTGACAAGGTCGCGGGCGAACTCGCTGCGGCAGGCGCGAACGCGTTGGTCGCGGGCAGCGCCGTGTTCAAGGGCGGGACGCTGGAGGCGTATAAGACGAATATCGCGGGGATCAGGAACGCGGCAGCGGCTGCGCGAGGGGAAGTGGTTTAGTTATTTAGCGGCTGAACGGACTGAGCAATGCTCCAATACATGACGCCACCGCGTTGATCGGGCCGCGCCTCACCATTCCGTTTGGTAAATTTTTCGCGCATTGAAACCATCTCTTGTGGATTGGAGACCCTTCCAGCAGGACACGAGCAATGATTGAAATAAAAGAAATCATAGACGTCATTCAAATCACCAAGAGTGCGATCTCGTCCCTCAGAAGTAATAAATCGAGATCAGAGTTCGGCTACCCAAATGAACATTTTCGCAAGATCGGATCTGCGCTTTCGGCAATCTATTTTCCTCCGGACGGAATACTCTTTGTACTAAAGAGAATCGCCCGCAGCGCAGCCGTGACCGAGCAAGACAAAGAGTCGCTTCGAAAATTCAACGATCGCGAAGAAATAATAAGCAACGCAATCGAGAACTTAGTTCTAGACTACGGCAAGAATGCAAAAAATTCCATCCGCCAAGCAAGGATCATAGAGAGCATTCGAGGACGAAAACTATCAATTCGGAGTGCAATCCAATTCGCCATCAATGAAGCCCTGACATTCGACCGGCCGGTGAATCATGAGTACGTTGGCAGGCTTGTCTCGGCTATCGAGGACCTCAATCTTCAGATTGAGGAAACCGAACACGAATTGAGAAGAATACTGGGCTAGCAAGTAGCCCGCATGAGCGATGCGACATGCGGGGCTGGCGCTGCTTCCCGGATGTCGCTGCGCTCATCCGGGCTACGCTCATCATGATCACGATGTCAAACAGCCACGCCTCTTCCCTCTCGCGGCTCCATCGAGCCCGAGTTCTGCGCCCGTCGCTTCACAGCGAGGGGTGGGGGCGCGCCGGTTGGCGCGGGGGTGGTGGTTGTCGCGATGATCTTGTGGACCATCGCGCTCGCCTTCTCGGCGCGCCCACCGCGGCGTCTGTTCGGCATCAGGCCCGTGCTTCCGGGGACAGGCGCGATGCCTCCGCACCGCTTCATCCGGCGGATTTCGCCGCCTTCGCCTGTCCCGCGTCCAGCGAACTAACAAGTCGCAGGCTCTCCTAGTGGAGCCGGACGGGGACCCGACGCCGCCCGGGAGACGTGTTTGCGAGACACATCGCGCGGGCGCCGCATCCTCCGGCTTCGCTGGCTGGGCCAGCTTCGCCGGACACAGTCCGGTCGGTTGCCCGGCCGGCTGGTCTGTCCCGCTTGACGACGCCTCGCGAAGCGCCCCTCGTGGACAGGACGACACGGATTATAGTCCTGTTAGGAATATTGTCAACACTCTCGTTCGTCATTCCGGGGCGCCGCGGAGCGGCGAGCCCGGAATCCATAAACACCGCGCGCGTGTTGGCCGTCGTCGCCAGGGCCGTCTTGCAGCGCCACGATGGCCGCGGCGTATGGATTCCGGACTTGCGAGCTGCGCTCGCAATCCGGAATGACGAAAGCGAGGTTGCGCTCGGGGCGGGGATTTCGGGTTCGCGCAGCTTTGCTGCGCGCCCCGGAATGACCGGCGCGTGGAGACCGAGACGCCGCCTCCCCCGTCCTGTCGCCGCCTAGCCCCTCCCCGCCCGATCTGCTAAAGCGCGGCGTAATCCCCTTCACATCACGAGACCAAGATGATCCCGCGCTATACCCGTCCGGAAATGGCTGCCATTTGGGAGCCGCTGCCCGCTC
>NZ_BADD01000620.1 GCF_000333455.1 Rhodopseudomonas sp. B29 | reverse complement strand
CCTGATCAGCGCCCTGGTGGCGCTGGTTCTGTTTTCGCTGATGCTCGGCGTCCGCACCGAATCGGGCCCAGAGGGCGGGCTGATCTACTGGACGCGCTTCGACCTGCTCGCCGGCGTAGTCGCCGCCGTGTTCGTCGGCTCGATCGTCATCGAGCTGCTACGCCGCTGGCTCGGCCCGGTCGACACCTCGCGCATGATGCCGGAGGGCGCGCGCAAGACTCTGTCGCGCGCCCTCCGCATCGTCGCGCCGGCGCTGCTCGTCTTCACCGTGCTGGTGCCGGTGATCTTCTATCAGCAGCGCTACATCCTCGACCTCGCGATCCTGGTACTCACTTACGTGATGCTCGGTTGGGGGCTGAACATCGTGGTCGGCCTCGCCGGGTTGCTCGACCTCGGCTACGTCGCGTTCTACGCCGTCGGCGCCTATTCCTACGCGCTGCTCGCGACCAATTTCGGCCTGTCGTTCTGGGTCTGCCTGCCGCTCGCCGGAATCCTCGCGGCGTTCTGGGGCATGATGCTGGGCTTTCCGGTGCTGCGGCTGCGCGGCGATTATCTCGCCATCGTTACTCTCGCCTTCGGCGAGATCATCCGCCTCGTCATCATCAACTGGCAGAGCCTGACCGGCGGGCCCAACGGCATCAGCGGCATTCCGCGGCCGAGCTTCTTCGGCATCCCGCTGGTCGCCGGCCCGAACGGCCTCGCCGCCAAGCTCGGGATCGCGTTCTCACCGACGCATCGGCTGGTGTTCCTGTTCTACATCATTCTGGCGCTGGCACTGATCACCAACTGGGCCACCATCCGGCTGCGACGGCTGCCGATCGGCCGTGCCTGGGAGGCGCTGCGCGAAGACGAAGTCGCGTGCCGCGCGCTGGGCATCAACACCACGACGACGAAACTCACCGCCTTCGCCACCGGCGCGATGTTCGGCGGCTTCGCCGGCGCTTTCTTCGCGACGCGCCAGGGCTTCATCTCGCCGGAATCCTTCACCTTCCAGGAATCCGCGCTGGTGCTGGCGATCGTCGTGCTCGGCGGCATGGGCTCGCAGCTCGGCGTGGCGCTGGCGGCCGTCACGCTGATCGGCGGCTTCGAGCTGTTCCGCGGGCTGGAGCAGTTCCGCATGCTGGTGTTCGGGCTGTCGATGGTGCTTCTGATGATCTGGCGGCCGCGCGGCCTGATCGGCCACCGCGCCCCGACCGTGTATTTGCAGCACAAGCAGGCGATCTCCTCCGACCTCGTCAAGGAAGGTCACGGATGATCGCGGACCATAACATCCTGCGCGTCGACGGCCTGACGATGCGGTTCGGCGGCATCGTCGCTGTGAACGATCTGTCGTTCACAGCGCAGCGCGGCCGGATCACGGCGCTGATCGGCCCCAACGGCGCCGGCAAGACCACCGTGTTCAACTGCATCACCGGCTTCTACAAACCGAGCGCGGGACGCATCACGCTCACGCATGGCGACGGCACCAGCTATCAGCTCGAGCGGCTGGGCGACTTTCGCATTTCCAAGATCGCCAAGGTGGCGCGCACCTTTCAGAATATCCGGCTGTTCCCCGGCATGACGGCGCTGGAAAACCTGATGGTGGCGCAGCACAACGCGCTGATGCGCGCCTCCGGCCTCACCTTTCTCGGGCTGATCGGCGCGCCGTCGTGGCGCGCGGCCGAGCACGCGGCGATCGAACGCGCGAGATTCTGGCTGAAGCAGATCGGCCTGCTCGAGCGCGCCGACGATGCCGCCGGCAACCTTCCTTACGGCGATCAGCGCCGGCTCGAGATCGCGCGGGCGATGTGCACCGAGCCGGCTCTGCTCTGCCTCGACGAGCCGGCCGCCGGACTGAATGCGCGCGAGAGCGCGCAGCTCAGCGAACTGCTGCGCAGCATCCGTGCCGGCGGCACGTCGATCCTGCTGATCGAACACGACATGAGCGTGGTGATGGAGATCTCCGACGCCATCGTCGTGCTCGACTACGGCGTCAAGATCGCCGACGGCACGCCGCAGCAGATCCGCGACGACCAGCGCGTCATCGCCGCCTATCTCGGCGTCGAGGACGACGAGGTCGAGAAGGTCGAGCAGGAGCTCGGGCTGTGAGGCGCCTGTCACCAACTACTCCGTCATGGCCGGGCTTGACCCGGCCATCCACGGCAACAGGCAAGGCCATGCTCGCGTCCGTGGATGCCCGGGTCAAGCCCGGGCATGACGTTGATAAGCGTGGCGAGGCCGCGCGATGACAAACATCTCTGGCGCAAATCCCCTCCTCAAAATCGAAAACCTCCGTGCCGCCTACGGCAAGATCGAGGCGCTGAAGGGGGTCGATCTCGACATCAAGCCGGGCGAGATCGTGGCGCTGATCGGCGCCAACGGGGCCGGCAAATCGACGCTGATGATGTCGATCTTCGGCAAGCCGCGCGCCAAGGCCGGCCGCATCGTCTTCGACGGCATCGATATCACCGCGCTGCCGACGCACCAGATCGCCCGCATGAGTATCGCGCAGTCGCCCGAAGGCCGGCGCATTTTCCCGCGCATGAGCGTCGCCGAAAATCTGCAGATGGGCGCCGACGCCGGCATCAACACCGAGGCGACCAAGGCCGAGACGCTGGAGCGGATGCTGACGCTGTTTCCGCGGCTGCGCGAACGCTACGCGCAACGCGGCGGCACGCTGTCGGGCGGCGAGCAGCAGATGTTGGCGATCGCCCGCGCGCTGATGAGCAGGCCGCGGCTGCTGCTGCTCGACGAGCCGTCGCTCGGCCTCGCACCGCTGGTGACGCGGCAAATCTTCGAAGCCATCCGCACGCTCAATCGCCAGGACGGACTCACCGTGCTGATCGTCGAGCAGAACGCCAACCACGCGCTCAGGCTGGCGCATCGCGGCTACGTGCTGGTCAACGGCCTGATCACCATGAGCGGCTCAGGCGCCGACCTGTTGGCGCGGCCGGAAGTGCGCGCGGCGTATCTCGAAGGCGGCCGGCAAGCCTGAATTTTCACTCCGGCTGTGGAGTGCGGCACTATGCGGCAACCGGATGCCGCCGTGCTCGGATTTTGTCGATGACTTGTCGTCAAAATCAGCCAAAAATGCCTCCAGCGCCGCGTCCGGCTTCGCGGCGATGCTTCGCATCGACATCCAAGGATCGATCATGAAACCCATCAAGCTTCTCGGCCTGGCGTTCGGCGCCTCGCTGGCGTTGACCTCCCTCGCGCACGCCGACGACATCACCGTCGCGGTTGCCGGTCCGATGACCGGCGGCGAATCCGCGTTCGGCCGCCAGCTCAAGAACGGCGCCGAGCGCGCGGTGGCCGATCTCAACGCCGCCGGCGGCGTGCTCGGCAAGAAGCTGAAGCTCGACGTCGAAGACGACGGCTGCGATCCCAAGCAGGCCCGCTCGGTCGCCGAGAAGATCGCCGGTGACGGGACCCCGTTCGTCGCCGGGCACTTCTGCTCGTCGTCGTCGATCCCGGCGTCGGAAGCCTATGCGGACGGCGGCACGCTGCAGATCACCCCGGCCTCGACCAACCCGCTGTTCACCGAACGCAAGCTGTGGAACGTGCTGCGCGTCTGCGGCCGCGACGATCAGCAGGGCCTGGTCGCCGCCGAGTACATCGTTAAGAACTTCAAAGGCAAGAACGTCGCCATCCTGAACGACAAGACCACCTACGGTAAGGGTCTCGCCGACGAGACCAAGAAGGCGCTGAACAAGGCCGGCTTCCAGGAGAAGATGTTCGAGAGCTACAACAAGGGCGACAAGGACTTCAATTCGATCGTGTCGCGACTGAAGCGCGACAACATCGATCTGGTCTATGTCGGCGGTTATCACCAGGAAGCCGGCCTGATCCTGCGGCAGATGCGCGACCAGGGCCTCAAGACCATCCTGATGGCCGGCGATGCGATGAACGACAAGGAATTCGCCTCGATCACCGGCCCGCTCGCCGAAGGCACGCTGTTCACCTTCGGCCCCGACCCGCGCAACAAGCCGACCGCCAAGGCGATCGTCGAGGAGTTCAAGAGCAAGGGCATCGATCCGGAAGGCTACACGCTCTACACCTACGCGGCCTTCCAGGTCTGGTCGCAAGCCGTCGCCAAGGCCGGCACCACCGACGCCAAGAAGGTGATCGACACCATCAAGGCCGGCGAATGGGACACCGTGCTCGGCAAGATGGCATTCGACGCCAAGGGCGACATCAAGGCGATCGACTACGTCGTCTACAAATGGGACGCCAAGGGCAACTACGCGGAGATCGGGAACTGAGGATGTGAGGCGAGACGCCTCTACAACCAACCACGTCATGCGCGGGCTCGACCCGCGCATCCATCACCGCAATAATTGCTGCGATGCGCCGCGCGTCTTGCGAAGAGGATGGATCGCCGGGTCAAGCCCGGCAATGACGAGAGCCTTGAACTACCCGATGCTCCCCAGCGCCGGGAACGTGTTCAGCAGCCAGATCGACACGTCGCTGATGGCGCCGGTGAGGAAGGCGATGCCGGTGAGGATCATCAGCACGCCCATGGCGCGTTCGACCGTGGCGAGGTGTTTCTTCATGCGGGCGAACAGGCCGGAGAACTGCTCCAGCATCAAGGCTGCCAGCAGGAACGGGACGCCGAGGCCGAGAGAATAGATCGCCAGCAGCCCCGCCCCCTTGGCCACCGTGGCTTCGGCGGCGGCGACCGAGAGAATGGCCGCGAGGATCGGGCCGATGCACGGCGTCCAGCCGAACGCGAACGCCAGCCCCATCACATAGGCGCCCCACAGCCCCACAGGCTTCGGGATCGGCAGCCGGCCTTCGCGCATCAGGATGTTGAGCCGCGTCAGGCCGAGGAAGTGCAGGCCCATCAGGATGATCACCACGCCGGCGACGATCGCCAGCTGTGCCGACCAGGCGCGGATCAGAGCGCCGACCAGACTGGCGCTGGCGCCGAGCGCGACGAACACGGTCGAGAAGCCGAGCACGAACATCAGCGCCGAGATCATCACGGCGCGCTTCGAATTGCGCTCCGACTCGTCGGCGGCGACGTGTTCGATGGTGGCACCGGTGAGATAGATCAGATACGGCGGCACCAGCGGCAGCACGCAGGGCGACAGGAAGCTGACCAGACCGGCGATCAGCGCGGCGGGGATCGAGACGTCGTGGATCATGGCCGGGTACATGCACTCGCGCGCAGCGCC
>NZ_BADD01000621.1 GCF_000333455.1 Rhodopseudomonas sp. B29 | reverse complement strand
TGCGCGACGAAGCGGCGTGAGCTGATCGACGCCCTCACCTGCGCAACGAAAAACCCCGGAGCGGCAGCCGCTCCGGGGTTTTTGTTTGGATCGATGTCTGAAGCGAAAAGCTCAGGCGGCCTTGCGGGTCGGCCGGGCAGCGGCCTGATTGCGGCGCACCGGCCGGATGTCCTGCCGGGCAACCTCGGAAGCGCGCGGGTCAAAGGCATCACCCGCGGTCAGCACGACGAGACCCGCGAGACCGCAGAACGCACCCGCCACCGCGACGGTGATGACCAGCGGATAGCCGAAGAAGTAGATCAGGGCGGCGCCGATCACGACGGCGTTGAACAGGAAGAAGTACGGGGCCTCCGGACTGCCATGCTGGGCGTCTTTGACCAGCCAGCCGATCACCGGCACATGATAGAAGGCCCGAACCAGAACGCCCATGCTGCCTCTCCTGCTCGCAAGCTTCCCGCCGTCCGGCGAGACAATTACGACATAAGTCTGTCGCAGTGCAGCATTTGTCAATGACAATCGTTCCTATCAGGATTCTGACGAGGTACTCGCGGCAATAAGATACCTTTCAAATCAACCGGTTACACGCTCGGCTGGCGCCTGCTCACCAGGACAACGGCAACGAGAACGGCTCGACCGCCCCCTCGACCTCCTGGCCGCGGCCGATGGCGGTGACGGCATCGACCATCCGGCCATGGCAGCAAAGAACATCGTCGGCGATGGTGACCAGCAGCCTGTTCGGGGTCGCGTGTGGAGCACGCCGCCGAAGCTCCCGGGCGACCGCACGTTCGTCGCCCGGGGCGCGGGCACAGGCGATCACGAAGGCCGCCGCCGGCGACCGGCTGACCCCCATCCAGCAATGCACCAGCGCAGGCTGCCTCGGCTCACAGCGGCGGCCGAAAGCCAGGATGGCCCTGACCATCGCCTCGTCGGCCACCACATGATCGGGACCGGGCTCCACCACATCGTGGAAGCGCAGAATCACCCGCTCGGCGGGCAGCCAGCTGGCGTCGAAGCCCTCGGCGTGTCCCGGCGACAGCAGCGACAACGATCGCAGCGGCCGGTGGGCCGCGACCTGCGACGGCGCGTGTTCGAGCGAACTGACGATGAGCATCGCCCCGCATAGCACGCCGTGCCGAGCCGAACAGCCACAACACGGGCGGCCAGCGAAGGCGATGCGGGGTGCCAGAAGGAGCAAGATTCGCCCGGTTCCGGCGTACGTTCTTTCGCATAGCGCCGCCCCCTAAGGGACCATGCGCGACGCTGCTGCCCAAGCCGATCGATGTTGGAACGGTGCTTGTAAAGACCTGTTGGCGCCACGGAGCACGAGTTGCCGGGCACACGACAAACCGACCTGACAAATCTACTTGCGCGAAAACTCCGCGCTGAGCTTGTTCAGGGACGCCGCCGATGGTGGCGAGCTGCGAAACTCACGGATCGCTTTGGCCAACTCGTAGTCCGACATAGGAACGATCGGCTGCTGCAGATTCCCTTTGGCCAGCGCCTCGGCAATCGAGTCGAAATGTTCGCTGGGCTCCTCGAACAAGCGCCGAAGCCGGGTCAAAAATTCTCGATAGGGCAAGGAACCTCCTTTTGCATCGCGAGAACTCGTTCGGTCTCGCAATGCATGGCCGGGGCGGTTCCACACGATGAAACCTCCCGCTTTGTTTGTGAGTTTACCCCGCCTGGAACACTCCACCGGCTCAATTGATACAACATTCACCCACGGAACACGGAAGAAAGCGCCATGATCAGCGTCGACCGCGTTCTCACCGAAAAGCTCTCCGAGCATTCCCGCCTGTCTCACGACGACCTCGCCGCGATCCGGCGAATAGGCAGTACGCCGCGGGAACTGGGGCCCAATGAAGATCTGATCCGTCAAGGCGATGTGCCGCATAATTCGGCCATCGTGCTGGAAGGCATGCTCAGCCGCTATCACCTGCTGGCTGACGGCCGCCGCCAATATCTGTCGTTTCATCTGCCCGGCGACATGCCGGACGCCCAAGGACTGTTCCTGACCAGGATGGACCACGCCGTGTGCGCGATGGGGCGCGCGGTGGTGGCGCTGGTGCCACACAAAGAGCTGTTGCGGATATTCGCGGCGCGACCCGCGGTCGGCTTTGCGATCTGGCGCGAAACGCTGATCGACGCCTCGATTTTCCGCGAGGCCGTCACCAACAACAGCGCCCGCACCATGGTGGCGCGCACCGCGCATCTGTTCTGTGAGTTGTTCTATCGCGGCCACGCCTCGAACCTGACGCGCGGCAATACGCTGCAGCTACCGATCGGCCTGACCCAGCTCGGTGAGACGCTCGGCATGGCGATCGCCACCGTCAACCGGACGCTGGCGGGACTTCGATCGACCGGCGCGATGCAATTCCGGAACGGCGAGCTGACCGTGCGCAATTGGCCACGCCTCGCCGAAATCGGAGAATTCGATCCGACCTATTTGCATCTCAAGACGATGGATCTGACGCATCTCGTTTAGTTAATGGCCGTCAGGCAGCCGTGGGTCGATGAGCGGCGCGACAACCAATCCCGGTGGCGCGGGCAGCCTGCGGATTACTATCAACTTGCAACTGCAACTTGATCATCAGATCCGAGGGAAGATTTTTCATCGGCCTCCGCCGGCTCGGTGACAGCGTCGTGTGCCGTACCTTCAGCTTGGAACGATCACCTTATTTTTTTGCGCCGATTGACTTCGCGGCACGCTCCGGCACATTCGTCGTGTTCGATCGATGATCGAATCGCGGGATTTGACGGAGCAGCTTGCGCCGCGGGTTTAATCGCTAAAGCGCCACGACGTGGTTCGTGGGCTCCTTGCTTGTTGGAGATCGGCTCGTGAACAGATACGTCACTCGTAAAGTTGCGCCCCTCCCCGCCGATTGCGGCGGGACATTCGCCGCCCCCGCTGATGGCCGAATTGCCGCGCGACGTCATGCGCAGGCAGGCGCAGGCACAAAATCCCTCCAGCTCTGTTGTCGGGGCTGTCGAAACGAGCGCGGCTGAGACCGCAGCTTTCATCGACCTCGCAATCGTTGCTTCGCGGCCCAAGATGGCCTGCGCACAGCAGCGATCACCTGCAGCAATTCGGCGCCGACCGGCGCTTATCGAGACGGAAGGCACCGGCAGCCCCGGTGAAAAGATTCATGTCCGACGCTTATGTCATCGAAGTCCACGCCCGCACGGTCGGCATCGTGGTTCGCGAGGGCCGCAAGTTCTGCTTCTTC
This sequence comes from Rhodopseudomonas sp. B29, assembly GCF_000333455.1. GTDB lineage: Bacteria > Pseudomonadota > Alphaproteobacteria > Rhizobiales > Xanthobacteraceae > Rhodopseudomonas. Next base: position 2,887 of record NZ_BADD01000621.1, on the reverse strand, counting down.
GCCGCACACCACGATTTCAACAGCCTGGAGCGCTGCTTGTTCGGCTCGCCGGCGGCCGCTCAGAAGGCCGCGCAACGCTGCGTCCAGGAGATCCAGCCGCGATTGCAATGACGTCGAGACCGCGGGCGTAGACAGCCGAGGCGCAGCCGCTCGATGGCGACGCCTCCAGCATCTTCGCCCGGGTCTGTTCCGGACCTCGCTGACGGTGCGATTACTTGACGCGCACGAACTCGAGATGCGGCACGAAGGCGCGGCCGTCCGGTCCGGTGATCGCCGCGGCCTCGACCTTCAGCGAATGATCGGTCAGCTCCGTCACCTTGCGCACCAGGTCGTGACCTGACCACTGCGGAAACGTCGACTGCGCGACAGCGGTGGTGAACTGCGCCGTCGCTTCATCGATCTGGAATTTGCCGTAGTACGCGACAGCAGGTCCGACCGGCTCGCTCGGCACCGATTGGGCGCGCGGCTGACGACCACCGCCGACGATGATGGCGCTGAACAAACCTTCGGGCGTGAAGATGATCAGCCCCTGAGGTTCGGCTCCCCAGGTGTTGCGACGCGTCCCATCGGCGAACTCGTCGTACACCGACGTGAGACGCCACGATCCGATGATCCGCGATTTCAGAGACTCGGCTGCCGAGACACAGTGCTGGCTGACGACGAGTAATAGGAGCCCAAATACAACCGAATACTTTCGCATTTCCTGTCCCCTCGATTGGCGGCAGGAAGCTAGGCGAGAGGCACGGACTGTCAACGGAACATATTGCGCATATCTGCAGGAGGCGTACTGCGAGTGAGCTACGATGTCATTTGAGTGACGCGCATCGGCTTGCCGGCGCCGCGCGTGCTCATAGGGCGCTGGTCGCCGACCGCGCCGAGGCGGTGACGAGCTTCATGAAATTGTCGTTGAGCCGGCGTGCGGCCGCTGTGAACTCCGGCAACAGCTTGCTTGTCTCGTCGGCCAGGCGTTCGGCTCGCTCATGACCGAGCACAGCCTCGAGTGAAGCGGCGTACTCCGGAATGCGCTGCCATTGCGGCACCGTCACCTCGGTGAGCTCGACGTGATACTGAATGCCGTAGGCGGCTGCACCGAAGCGGAATGCCTGAACCGCGCAAGCGTCGTTGCGCGCCAGCACTTCGCCGCCCGCGGGCAGCCGCGAGACCTCGGCGCCGTGCCATTGAAACGTCCGCAGCGGCGCGGACAGCCCGGCGAACAGCGGATCGGCGGCGCCCGCCTGCGTCAGTTCGACGGTGCCTGGGCCGACCTCCGGCACCTTGGCGAGATGCACGCTGCCGCCGAGCGCAGCTGCGAGAAGCTGATGGCCGAAGCAGAAGCCTAGATACGGGCGCCGCAGATCTTGGACGAAGCGGCGGATCGCCGCCTTTTCGGCGACCAGCCAGGGATGCTCGTCCTCCTGCCAGACGTCCATCGGGCCGCCCATCACGATCAAGGCGTCGTAGGCTTCGAGATCGGGAATCGGCTCACCAGCGTCGAGCTCGACCGCATCCCACGCGATGCCGGCGTCGCGCCAGAAGTCACGGAAGATGCCGGGATGCTCGACATCGACGTGCTGAAACACCAGCAATCGCAATCCGTGAGCGTCGCTGCGTGTTTCGTGCTGCATGCTGTCGTTCCTCGCTGCTCGGGCCACGTGCATGTCGCCGTGATCTTCGAGCCCGATCACTTACCGAACAATGCATCGCCGATCTATGAGATCAGCACGGCGATTTCTTGAGCTGAAGAGCCGTTCTGAGATATTGATGGGGGCCACTCAAGCGGATGTTGTCACTGCGATGGGAAAGTCGGGCGCCGCCGGCCCTCTGATCACGGTCGACATCGATCGAAGCAGTGGCGCTCCACTCCATTTTCAGATCAGCGAAGCCTTGCGCGACGCGGTCACCAACGGGCAGCTGCAAGCCGGCGCGCGCCTGCCCTCGACCCGCTCGCTTGCCAGCGACTGGCAGGTGTCGCGCAACACCGTGCTGCAGGTGTTCGAAACGCTGATCGGCGAAGGCTATCTGGAAGCCCGCGTCGGCGACGGCACCTACGTCAGACACCATGCGTCGCCCGGTCTCAAGACCGCGACCGACGAACGAGCGTCGGACGCAAAGCCGACCGCCTATCCGTTTCGTGGCTTGTCGCAGCGTGGCAAGGCGCTGATCGAGCACCGGTTCGGCGGGCTCACCGAGCGTCCGACCCTGTTCATGCCGGACGTTCCCGACCTGCAGGCGTTTCCGATCCGCTCCTGGCTTCGGCTGATGAACGAAGTATCGGGCCGGCTGAAGGGCGACCTCCTCGTCAACGTCTCCAACGCCGGCTACGAACCACTGCGGGAGGCGATCGCGCAGCACCTGCGCGCCGCGCGCGGCATGATCGTCGACACCAACCAGGTCATCATCACCACGGGGTCGCAGCAGAGCCTCGATCTCCTCGCGCGTCTCTTGGTCGACCGCGGTGATCCGGTGTGGATGGAGGAGCCGGGCTATGACGGCGCGCGAGCCGCGCTGACGGCCAACGGCTGCTCGGTGCTACCGATCCCGACCGACGAAGCCGGCATGAATGTCGAGCTCGGCCGCGCCCGCTATCCGACGCCGCGGATGATCCTGGTGTCGCCGTCGCGGCACTATCCGCTCGGCGCGACGCTGTCTGCAGAACGCCGCCAGCAACTGCTCGACTTTTCGCGAGCGACCGGCGCATGGATTCTAGAGGACGATTACGACTGCGAATTCCGTTATCGCGGTCCGTCGCCGGCGGCGCTGCAGAGCGCCGACCGCGACGGCCGCGTGGTCTCGATCGGCACGTTCTCCAAGACGCTGCTGCCGTCGTTCCGGCTCAGGGTCGTCGTGGTGCCACCCGACCTCGCCGACGATTCGCCAAGGCCGCGCA
>NZ_BADD01000622.1 GCF_000333455.1 Rhodopseudomonas sp. B29 | reverse complement strand
CTTTCGATGCGCACGACCGGCAGAATGACGACCGTGGCACGGCGCTTCTTGGTGGCGGGTTCCTCGACCCGACGCCGTGCGGCCGTTTCCAACGGAAACTCG
>NZ_BADD01000623.1 GCF_000333455.1 Rhodopseudomonas sp. B29 | reverse complement strand
GCCGCTCGGCAGCATCATCATGGCCAAGACCGTTCACGCCTCGCTCGAAGGCATGAATGCACTGGTGATCGGCCGCTCGAATCTCGTGGGCAAGCCGCTGGTGCAGCTCTTGCTCAACGAGAACGCCACGGTGACGATCGCGCATTCGCGCTCGCGCGACCTGCCGGCGCTGTGCCGCCAGGCCGATCTGCTGTTCGCCGCGGTGGGCAAGGCCGAGATGGTCAAGGGCGACTGGATCAAGCCCGGCGCCACCGTGATCGACGTCGGCATTAACCGCACGCCTGGCAAAGATGGCGGCAAGGACAAGCTGGTCGGCGACGTCGCGTTCGCCGAGGCCAAGGAAGTCGCCGGCGCGATTACGCCGGTGCCGGGCGGCGTCGGCCTGATGACGGTAGCGTGCCTGCTGGTCAACACGGTGCGCGCGGCGTCTGCGATCCACGGGTTGCCGAAGCCCGCGGTGTAGTCGTCGGCCTTTCAACGTCATTGCGAGCCACCGGGTCCGGCCTTCGGCCGGCCCAATGACAGGCTCCGCGAAGCAATCCAGCTCCGTGCTCGGCGCTGGATTGCTTCGTCGCTGCGCTCCTCGCAATGACGAGGTTGAGGCCGAGCAAGCGCTCAGCCAATCGAGCGGATTGCGACTATCAACTCTGCATCCGTCATACGCGGGCTTGACCCGCGTATCCATCGCGCGCGGGAGCGCGCGGAAGAAGTGATTTCACGAAGATGATGGATTGCCGGGTCAAGCCCGGCAATGACGTGGCTTGTGACGCCGCGGTATCAGGAACTCAGCCCGCCGTGCTCTGCATCAGGCGGACGTAGAACCGGATCATGTCGGCGTAGTTCTTGATGCTGATGCGTTCGTTGGTGCCGTGGAAGCGCTTGAGGTCTTCGGGGGTGGCGCGGACGGGCGAGAAGCGGAAGATGTTGTCGGCGACGTTCGAATAGTGCCGCGAGTCGGTGGCGGCAATCATCAAGCCGGGCGCGACGATGACGTCGGGGAAGACTTCGCGGATGGTGCGGGTCAGCGCCTGATAGGACGGGCTCTTGGTGCCAGTCACCGGCGGCGGATCGAAATTGCCTTCGAACGGCGCGATGCTGATCTTGTCGTTGGCCACCGTGGTGCGGACATGGTCGGCGACGCTGGCCTGGGTGTCGCCGGGCAGCAGGCGGAAATTGACGCTGGCCTCGGCGATGCCGGGCAGCACGTTGTCCTTGTCGCCAGCGTTGAACACGGTCAGCGCCGTCGAAGTCTGCACCATCGCGGCGGTGGTGCCGCTCTTGGCGAATTCGCTGAGCAGCAGCGGCCTGAACAGCCACAGGTTCGACAACACCACGCGGTTGAAGCCGCTCATCTCCGGCGCCAGCGTGTCGAACATCTCGGCGACCGAGCCGCGAATGCGCATCGGCAGGCGGTGGTTTTCGAGCTGCACGAGGCCGGCGGCCAGCATCCCGATCGCGGTGTCGCGCGGCGGCATTGACGAGTGCCCAGGCGTGCCGCGCGCGGTCAGCACCAGCGTGGCGTATCCCTTTTCGGCGACGCCGATCAGCGCCGCCGGCTTGTCGAGGCCCTTCATCACCCCTTCGGTGATGAGCAGGCCCTCGTCGAGCACGTAGTCGAGACGGATGTTGCGGGAGGCGAGCAGCTCGGCGATCTTGCCTGCGCCGCGCAGGCCCGAGACTTCCTCGTCATGGCCGAAGGCGAAGTAGATGGTCCGCTTCGGCCGGAAGCCCTGCTTGGCCATCAGCTCGGCGGCCTCGAGCATCGAAAACAGATTGCCCTTGTCGTCCCACGAGCCGCGGCCCCAGATGTAGCCCCCCTCGATGGCGCCGCTGAATGGCGGCTGCTGCCAATCCTGTTCGGTCTTCGGCGCGATCGGCACCACGTCCTGATGGGCCAGCAGCGCGATCGGCTTGGCTTGCGGGTCCGAGCCCTGCCAAGTGTAAAGCAGGCTGTGGCCGTTCACGACCTCGCGCTTGGCAACGGCATGAAACGCCGGGAAGCTCGCCTGGATATGCGCCTGCAGCGCATCCAGCGCGGCGGCGTCCTGTTCGGGATTGAGGAAGTTGGAAATGGTCTGGAAGCGGATCGCTTCCGACAGGCGTTTGGCGGCGCCCTGCTCGTCGACCGCGATCGGCGCCAGCGGCGCCACCGCGATCTGCTGCGAGCCGTGGCGGAACGTTTTGAAGGCCAGCACGCCCGCCAGCGCCGCGATGGCCGCCACCACCAGCAGAACGAGGAGCCCGAACCATTTCAACAGCCGGCGCATCCTCGTTCTCCGCGGTGGAGAGTTACTTCTTCTTGGCCTGCTTGGCGCGGTCGAGACCTTCGAGGATCAGCTTGTGGGCGTCGTCGGCGCCGCCCCAGCGCAGCACCTTGACCCACTTGCCGGGCTCGAGATCCTTGTAGTGCTCGAAGAAATGCTGGATCTGCGACAGCGTGATGTCGGGCAGATCCGAGTAGGTCTTGATGCGGTCGTAGCGCTGCGTCAGCTTGGACGACGGCACCGCGATGATCTTCTCGTCGTGGCCGGCTTCGTCGCTCATGTACAGCACGCCGACCGGGCGAACGCTGATCACCGCGCCGGGCACGATGCCGCGGGTGTTGGCGACCAGCACGTCGCAGGGGTCGCCGTCGTCCGACAGCGTGTGCGGGATGAAGCCGTAGTTCCCCGGATAGCGCATGGCGGTATAAAGAAACCGGTCGACGACCAGCGTGCCGGCTTCCTTGTCCATCTCGTACTTGATCGGCTCACCGCCGACCGGCACCTCGACGACCACATTGACATCATAGGGCGGATTGACGCCGACCGGGATTGCGTCGATGCGCATCGAGAACTCCAGAAATGTTGGACATTGGCTGACGAACAGCGGGAGGTTCCGAATACCCCGCAGAAGCGCTGTTCGCTAGTGCAAAAAGATCGTCAGCCGTTGTTCCAGGCGAACGCAACCTTGTCGAGCGACTTCGGCCCGAACCGCTCCGAGGAGCGCGCCACCATGCGGCCGCCGAGCGCCCGGTAGAACTCGGTCGCCGGCTCGTTGTCCGACAACGCCCAGATCACCATGCTCTTCAGCCCGCTCTGGACCAGATCGCGGCGGGCCGCGGCGAACAGCCGACGGCCGAAGCCCAGGCCCTGGAATTCCGGGCGCAGATACAGCTCGTAGATTTCGCCGTCGAACTGCAGGCTGCGGGCGCGGTTGCGGCCGTAGTTGGCATAGCCGGCGACACGGTCGCCGAAGCACAGCACGCTGACGCGGCTGCCCTTGCGGATCGCCGAGTCCCACCAGGTCGGGCCGCGGCGGTTGATCAGCTTCTCCAGCTCGGCGCCGGGGATGATGCCCTGATAGGCAGCCCGCCAAGCTTCATCATGCGTTTCCGCGACCGCGGAAGCATCCGCAGTCTTGGCCGGCCTCACTTCGATCAGCGTCGTGCTCATGAGCCAATCAAAGCAAGTCACGGCCCGGCCTTCAAGCTCCATCATTAATTATCGGTTAACATGTGGATTTTCAGCATCACAGAGCCGGCCGGCTGTGCCGGAATCGGACAGTCCGACAATCGCAGCGCAGCACTTGCGGCGCGCTGCTACTCTGCCGATCGAAATCGTCTCATGCTGGTGCGCTAGCAGCCTTGGCGCCGCGGTTCGCCATCGCTTCCTTGACGGCGCGCTCGCCCGAATCACGGGCGCCGTGCGCGGTCGAGAAAAAATGCGGCGAGGTGGCTTCGCCGGCGAAGAACAGGCGATCGTCGACCGGGGCTGCCAGCACGGCGCGGGCGCCGGCATGGCCCGGCAGCGCGTGCGAATAGGAGCCGCGGGCGTAAGGATCGCGCGCCCAGCGCGATTCGGCGAGCGGCGACAATTGCCGGCGGATGTCGTTGCCGAGCAGCTCGGCGATCTCGTCGATCGCCTGCGCGGCGAACGCGCCGTCGCCGGCGTCTTCGAGTTCGCGCGCGAAGCGGCCGCCGAAGAATCCCTCGATGCAGTCGTTTGCGAACGGCCGCAGGTGATACGTGCCCATGGCGGTCCGCATCATCGCGCCGCGCAGATTGCCGTCGGCGGGAAAATCATGCGGACCGGCGAGCCGCAGCATCACCTTGTCGTCGGCACCGAGCGGCAGTCCGCGCGCGGACTCGACTTTGGCGGGTAGTTCGGGCGTGAAGCGGATCGCCTCGTCGGCGATCAGATTGGTCGGCACGGTGATGATCACCTGGCTCGCCGTCAGCGTGCCCTGCGATGTCACGAGGCGAATGCGCGCGCCGGAGTGATCGATCAGCTCGACGGCGCAGTTCAGCGCCACCGGGCACGGCGCGCCGTAGGCGGCGATCAGCGAACCGTAGCCGTCACGGATGCGCCAGTTGATCTCGGTGTCGCGATAGGCCTCGACATCGTGGATCGAAACGCGGTCGAGCTCGGCGCCGTTGACGTAGGTCGAGATGGCGTCGATCATCGGGTTCCAGCGATTGCCGGCCTCGAGCAGCGTCGCGGCCGGCGCATCGGCTTTCTTCTTCGCCGCGCGCCAGACCCGCTCGTAAAAATCCTCGATCGCTTCGCTGAACTCGGCGCGGTCGCGCGGCGGAAACGCATCGCGGTAGCTCGGCTTGCCCCACGGCGGATCGGTTCTGTCGATCGGAATGCCGAGCTGCTCGGCGATGCCGACAAACGAGTTCTCGTCGGCCGAATGCAGCCAGCCGCAACCGACGTCGAAAGCGATCTCGGGCGTCACGCGCTTAGTGTAGGCGCGGCCACCGATGCGGTCGCGGGCTTCGAGCACAAGCACTGATAGGCCTGTGCCCTCCAGCGCCCGCGCCGCGCCGAGGCCGGCCGCGCCGGCGCCGATGATAGCGATATCGACGGAGGAGGGGAAACGCTGCTCGCTCATGCGCAAGGTCTTATCATGTGGGTGGCGGTGCTTTGATGTCGGCCGTCGGTGAAACGCAAATGCCCGGCACGAGGCCGGGCATTGAGTATCGAGACGCCGTAAAGTTCCAGCGGTTCGATCGACCACCGACCTCTCACCGTCATTGCGAGCGAGGCGAAGCAATCCAGTCTCGTGCACTGGGCTGGATTGCTTCGTCGCGGAGCCTGTACTCGGACGGCGCGAAGCGCCGATCCGGGTGCTCTTCGCAATGACGAGGCGGAGTTCGAACGATCAGGCCACGGCCTGCTTGCTCTTCTCGGCGCGCTTGCGCTCGTTCGGGTCGAGCAGGCGCTTGCGCAGCCGGATCGACTTCGGGGTGATCTCGACCAGCTCGTCGTCCTCGATATAGGCCAGCGCCTTCTCCAGCGTCATACGGATCGGTGGGGTGAGGCGGACCGCTTCGTCCTTCGAGGTGGTGCGGATGTTGGTGAGCTGCTTGCCCTTCAGGACATTGATCTCGAGATCGTTGTCGCGGGTGTGCTCGCCGACGATCATGCCCTTGTAGACCTTCCAGCCCGGCTCGATCATCATCGGGCCGCGATCTTCCAGCTTGAACATCGCGTAGGCCACCGCCTCGCCCTGATCGTTGGAGATCAGGACGCCGTTGCGGCGGCCCTGGATCTCGCCGCGATACGGCAGGTAGTTGTGGAACAGGCGGTTCATGATCGCAGTGCCCTTGGTGTCGGTCATCAGTTCGCCCTGGTAACCGATCAACCCGCGGGTCGGCGCGTAAAACACCAGGCGCAGACGATTGCCGCCGGACGGCCGCATCTCGATCATCTCGGCCTTGCGCTCGCTCATCTTCTGCACGACGACGCCGGAGAACTCCTCGTCGACGTCGATCACGACTTCCTCGATCGGCTCCAAAAGCTGACCGTTCTCGTCGCGGGTCAGCACAACGCGCGGACGCGACACGCTGAGCTCGAAACCTTCGCGGCGCATGTTCTCGATCAGGATCGCGAGCTGCAATTCACCGCGACCCGACACTTCCATCGCGTCCTTGTCGGCGGCCTCGACGACGCGCAGCGCGACGTTGCCCTCGGCTTCGCGCAGCAGGCGGTCGCGGATCAGGCGGCTCGTCACCTTGTCGCCTTCGGTGCCGGCGAGCGGCGAGTTGTTGACGATGAACGACATCGACACGGTCGGCGGATCGATCGGCTGGGCCTGGATCGGGGTGTCGACCGACGGATCGCAGAAGGTGTCGGCGACGGTGCCCTTGGTCAGGCCCGCGATCGCGACGATGTCGCCAGCTTCGGCAACCTCGAGCGGCACGCGCTCGAGGCCACGGAAGGCCAGGATCTTGGTGATGCGGCCGGTCTCGACCAGCTTGCCGTCACGGGACAGCACCTTGACGCTCTGGTTCGGCTTTAGCGTGCCGGACGCGATGCGGCCGGTGATGATGCGGGCCAGATAGGGGTTGGCTTCGAGGATGGTGCCGAGC
>NZ_BADD01000624.1 GCF_000333455.1 Rhodopseudomonas sp. B29 | reverse complement strand
ATTCCGAAGTTTCCGGAAGGAGTGCGCGGGGGATTGACCCCGTCCGCTCGCGACTGGGCGCCGGTGTTGCGGCTGGCCGTCGTTGTGCTTCGCCCTGGCGATCATCTATTGGCGGACGCCGTCCACATTCACCAATCCCCAGTTTTGGGGGGAGGACATCGTTCTTCTTTGACGAGGGCATCGCTCACGGCTGGCGCAGCCTGTTCGTCGTGCCCGCCGGCTATCTGGTGGCCGCGCAGGATCTGGCCGGAATCTTCGCCAGCTATTTCGACCCGGCGGCGGCGCCGGCGATCTTCAACTACGCGGCCGTACTGTTGACCCTGTTGATCGTCTGGCTGATCACGTCGCCGCGCCTCGATCTTCCCTACAAGCCGCTGTGTGCGCTCGCCCTTGTGGTCGTGCCGATGGGCTACGAGGAGCTCGGCACGATCACCAACATCCAGTGGATCCTGCCGGTCGGCGTGTTCGCCCTTCTGTTCATGCGCAGCGCCAGGTCGCCCTTGGTTCTGCTCGGCGAGGCGCTGCTCACCGCGGTCTCGGCGGTCAGTGGCCCGTTCTGCATCTTCCTGCTGCCGCTGTTCGTGCTGCGCGCGGTCCAGACGAACGAAGCCGAGCGTCGCCGTTTCGTCGTGCTGAGCGCCGTCGTCGCTGCAGGTGTCCTGATCCAGTGCGTGTGTATCGTGCTGTATCCTGACCCCACCCGGATCGATCCGGTGCCCTATTCGTGGACGCTCTGGATCACGCTTCCGTTCAGGCAGTGGATGACGACCTTCGGTCCGGCGTCGGGGCTGTTCCACGACCTGCAGGGCGTGGTGCTCGGCCTCGTGCTATTGGCCCTCGCGTCGGCGCTGGCCTGCCTCCGTCCGTATCGCACGCAGAAGCTGTTCATGCTGTTCTTCGCGGTGACGATCGCGTTCGCCGGCATGTACAAGTTCCGGATCGCGCTCGGCACGCAGCTGTATTCACAACGCTACTTCTACTCCGGCAGCGTGTTCGCGCTGTGGTTCATCTGCTGCCTGTCGGCGAGGCCCTACGTCCGCACGGCGCTGGCCGCAGCGGTTGCGATCGTTCAACTCGCGCTGCTGCCGGTCATCGCCAACACGCCGCGCATTGCCCGGGATCTGGAATGGCCGGTGTGGGCGAGCTATCGTCGAGTGGCCTGCTGCG
>NZ_BADD01000625.1 GCF_000333455.1 Rhodopseudomonas sp. B29 | reverse complement strand
CTCCGAAGGCACCATGGAGGCGGTGAAGAACGACCCCAAGGTCGTCGAAGTCTATCTGGGACATTGAGCATGATGGTGTCCGCCCCGATCGCAGCTTCACCTCTCCCCGCGCGCGGGGAGAGGTCGACGCGCGCCAGCGCGGCGGGTGAGGGGGCGCCTCACCGCGGCCGAGCCTCTCCGACTCGCGGAGGCGCCCCCTCACCCCAGCCCTCTCCCCGCAAGCGGGGACAGGGAGCTCATCGTCACGGCTAGAGGAGACCCCGATGTTCGCAATCAACGATCTGCACGTCGCCTACGGCCAGAGCGAGGTGCTGCACGGCCTCAACATCAATGTCGCGCCCAACGAGATCGTTGCCATCATGGGCCGCAACGGCATGGGCAAAACCACGCTGATGAAGTCGCTGATGGGCATCGTCCCGCAGCGTAGCGGGTCGATCGCCATGGAGGGCACCGAGCTCGGCGGGCTGAAGAGCTACGAGCGCGTCGCCAAGGGGCTCGCCTACGTGCCGCAGGGCCGCATGATCTTCTCGACCATGACGGTGAAGGAGAACATCGAGACCGGCCTCGTGGTGTCCGGTGAGAAGAACGTGCCGGGAGATCTCTACGAGCTGTTCCCGGTGCTGCTCGAGATGAAGGGCCGCCGCGGTGGTAATCTGTCCGGCGGTCAGCAGCAGCAACTGGCGATCGCCCGTGCGCTGGCCACCAAGCCGAAGGTTCTGCTGCTCGACGAGCCGACCGAGGGCATCCAGCCGTCGATCATCAAGGACATGGCGCGGACCCTCAAGCGAATCCGCGACACCAAGGGCCTGTCGATCATCGTCTCCGAACAGGTACTGAGCTTCGCGCTCGACGTCGCCGACCGGGTGCTGGTGATCGAGAACGGCGAGATCGTCCGCGATGAGGCGCGCGACAGCGTCGATGAGGCGCAAGTCGCCAAATATCTGTCCGTGTAAGTCCAACTAAGTCCACTGATCCACAAGGGGAGCTACCGATGCCAGAGACACTGATCAAGGTCGATCTCACGCAGTCCGCCTACGACAACGAGATGGTCCACAACCGCTGGCACCCGGACATTCCGATGGCGGCGTGGGTCAATCCCGGCGACGACTTCATCGTCGAGACTTACGATTGGACCGGCGGCTTCATCAAGAACAACGACAGCGCCGACGACGTCCGTGACATCGACCTGTCGATCGTGCACTTCCTGTCCGGCCCGATCGGCGTCAAGGGCGCCGAGCCGGGTGACCTTCTCGTCGTCGACCTGCTCGACGTCGGCCCGATGAAGGAGAGCCTTTGGGGCTTCAACGGCTTCTTCTCCAAGCAGAACGGCGGCGGCTTCCTCACCGATCACTTCCCGCTGGCGCAGAAGTCGATCTGGGACTTCAAGGGCATGTATACCTCGTCGCGCCACATCCCGGGCGTGAACTTCGCCGGACTGATCCACCCCGGCCTGATCGGCTGTCTGCCCGATCCGAAGCTGCTGTCGACCTGGAACGAGCGTGAGACCGCGCTGATCGCCACCAACCCGACGCGCGTGCCGGGCCTCGCCAATCCGCCGTTCGGCCCGACCGCCCACATGGGCAAGCTCAAGGGTGACGCCAAGGCCAAGGCCGGCGCCGAGGGTGCCCGCACCGTGCCGCCGCGCGAACACGGCGGCAACTGCGACATCAAGGACCTGTCGCGCGGCTCGAAGATCTACTTCCCGGTCTACGTGCCGGGCGGCGGCCTGTCGATGGGCGACCTGCACTTCAGCCAGGGCGACGGCGAAATCACCTTCTGCGGCGCCATCGAGATGGCCGGCTGGCTGCACATCAAGGTCGATATCATCAAGGACGGCGTGTCGAAATACGGCATCAAGAACCCGATCTTCAAGCCGTCGCCGGTGACGCCGAACTACAAGGACTACCTGATCTTCGAGGGCATCTCGGTCGACGAGCAGGGCCAGCAGCACTATCTCGACGTCACCGTCGCTTATCGCCAGGCCTGCCTCAACGCCATCGAGTATCTGAAGAAGTTCGGCTACTCGGGCGCCCAGGCCTATTCGATCCTCGGCACCGCGCCGGTGCAGGGCCACATCTCCGGCGTCGTCGACGTCCCCAACGCCTGCGCCACGCTTTGGCTGCCGACCGAGATCTTCGACTTCGACATGATGCCGTCGTCGGCCGGCCCGGTGAAGGCCATCAAGGGCGGCATCGACATGCCGATCTCGCCGGATAAGTAACGAGAACGTCGTCATTGCGAGCGAAGCGAAGCAATCCAGCACCGTGAACTGAGCTGGATTGCTTCGTCGCGGAGCCTGTACTCGGACGACGCGAAGCGTCGGTCCGGGTGCTCCTCGCAATGACGGCCTAGATCTCCCTGCGCGACGGGGGGCGGGACGGGGCGTATTTCCGCCCCGCTCCCTCGCGGGGGGCGGACAGAATCGTCAGCGCAAGGGAAAACGACGATGCCAGTCTATGAATACATGTGCGACGCCCGCGGGCCGTTCCCCGATCTGCGGCCGATGGC
>NZ_BADD01000626.1 GCF_000333455.1 Rhodopseudomonas sp. B29 | reverse complement strand
GGGCGCGCGAAGCGCGAACCCGGAATCCATACTTCCGGCCGGGGGTTATGGATTCCGGGTTCGCTTCGCTAACGCGAGCGCCCCGGGAATGACGAACATAACTGTTGTGTTCGCTGAGGATACATCGTTGACAGACCAAGCAACTCGACCTCGACTCCTACATCGACGCCGTCGGCTCCGCCCTCGGGCTGACGATCGACCCCGCCTGGAAGCCGGCGGTTCGCGCCAATCTCGACGTATCGCTGAAGCTGGCGCATGTGGTCGACGAGTTTGCGCTTCCCGACGAGACCGAGCCTGCGAGTGTGTTCAGTGCCTGAGATGACTTCGACTTCGCCCGATTGGATGACCGCCACCGAGACCGCCGCTGCGGTCGCGAACGGCAAACTAACCGCAGTGCAAGCCGTGGACGCCGCGCTGGCCCGCGTCGCATCGCACGACAAGGTCCTCAACGCCTTCACCGACGTCGTCGCCGAACGTGCGCGCAACCGTGCCGCTGCGCTCGATGCTGCCCGCGCCCGCGGCGAGAAGCTGGGGCCACTCGCTGGCGTGCCGTTTGCGGTCAAGAACCTGTTCGACGTGAAGGGGCTTCCCACGCGTGCCGGCTCGAAGATCAATCGCAGCCTGCCGCCCGCGGGCCGTGATGCGGCGCTGATCGAGCGGCTGGAAGCCGCCGGTGCCGTGCTGATCGGCGCGCTCAACATGGGCGAATACGCCTACGATTTCACCGGCGAGAATATCCACGACGGCCCGTCGCGCAATCCGCACGATCCGACCCGGATGACCGGCGGCTCGTCGGGCGGTTCGGGCGCTGCCGTCGGTGGCGGCGAAGTGCCACTGGCGCTCGGCTCCGACACCAACGGTTCGATCCGTGTGCCGTCGTCGTTCTGCGGCATCTTCGGGCTCAAGCCGACCTACGGCCGGCTGCCGCGTACGCGCAGCTTCCCGTTCGTCGCCAGCTTCGATCATCTCGGCCCGTTCGCCCGCAGCGCCGCCGACCTCGCCCTTGCCTACGACGTCATGCAGGGCCCCGATGCCGATGACGCAGCGTGTAGCACACGGGAACCGGAGCCGGTGTCGGCGAAACTCGCCGAGGGCCTCGACGGCCTGCGCATCGCCCGCGCCGGCAGTTACTTCGAGACCAATCTGTTCGCCGAGGCCCGCGAGGCGATGGAGCGCGTCGCCAAGGCGCTGGATATCAAGCAGACCGTGGAGCTGCCGGAAGCGACCCGCGCCCGCGCGGCGGCCTATGTCATCACCACCGTCGAGGGCGCGTCGTTGCATCTCGATCGGTTGCGCAAGCAGCCGAACGATTTCGACCCAGCGGTGCGCGATCGGCTGATCGCGGGCGCCATGATTCCGGCTCCATTGATCGACCGCGCGCAGAAATTCCGCCGCTGGTATCGCGCCCGCGTTCTTGAACTCTTCAAGGACGTCGACGTCATCATCGCGCCGGCGACGCCGTGCATTGCACCCAAGCTCGGGCAGCAGACCTTCGTGCTCGACGGCGTCGAGCTTCCGGTGCGGGCCAATGTCGGCATTCACACCCAGCCGATCTCGTCATCGA
>NZ_BADD01000627.1 GCF_000333455.1 Rhodopseudomonas sp. B29 | reverse complement strand
ATGATGCCCGTGCCGATGGTGTTGGCGACGTGCAGTCCGAATCCGAGAAAGGCGACGAAGTTGAAGAACGCGGCCCACAGCACGGCGAATGCCGGCCGCAGCACGCGGGTGGACACGATGGTGGCGATCGAATTCGCCGCGTCGTGCAGACCGTTCAGGAAGTCGAACAGCAGCGCGATCGCGATCAATCCGACCAGCACCGGCAGCCCGATCGTAGCTTCCACGGCCCCGGCCCTGCCCTAGACTTGCTCGATGACGATCGAGTTGATCTCATTAGCGACGTCGTCGAAACGGTCCGCGACCTTCTCGAGATGATCGTAGATCTCGGCGCCGACGATGTAGTCCATGGTGTTGGCGCTGCGGTGCTTGAGGTAGAGTTCCTTCAGCCCGATATCGTGCAGATCGTCGACGCGGCCCTCGAGCTTGGTGATCTCCTCGGTCATCGCCGTCAGCATCTGCAAATTCGGACCGATCGACTTCATCAGCGGCAGCGCGCGGTCGACCAGATTGGCGCTTTCGATCAAGATCGCGCCGATCTCGCGCATCGGCGGCTCGAATTCCCGCACCTCGAACAGCATTACCGCTTTGGCGGTCTGCTGCATCTGGTCGATGGCGTCGTCCATCGAGGTGATCAGGTTCTTGATGTCGACCCGGTCGAACGGCGTGATGAAGGTGCGCCGCACTGCCGTCAGCACCTCGCGGGTAATACCGTCAGCCTGCCCCTCGAAATGGCTGACCCGCTGGCAGTGTTTGACGGTATCTTCGCCGCCGCGCAGCATATCGCGCAGCGCTTCCGCTCCCTGCACCACAGTCTGGCTGTGCCGGGCGAACAGGTCGAAAAACCGTTCCTCCTTCGGCAGGAAGGTTCGAAAGATTTTCAGCATCGGGGGATATCCGTCTGAAACGGCAATGGTCCTGGCCGGCGGCCGGGTTCACATGAGCGTCATAAATCATCCCGGCCGGCTTCGCGCAACCGCCTTTCGTTGGGCATCGCCGCGGATGATCCGAGGGGCGCCGGCCTGGGCCATCCCCCGCCTCCAAGCCCCCGTCCCGCTCTCACAGCCGACTGCGCAGGGCGCGAATCAAATCGGCACCGGATTGATTCGCTTCAGTTGCGCACAACGTTGACGAATTGATTCGCGACGGTATCCCATGGCTGAGTGATTAGTTGTCAACTCGTCGCCTCGAAAAAATCTGCGACCTGCTACGCGATCGTGCGATCGCTTCCGCCGAAGCAAAGTTCTCTTCTCGTGTCGAATAGTTAGCACCGATTTCTGATGTGTTGACGTAGCACGGTCGCCGGTCGTGAGACGTTGCGCGCATATTGAACCGGGAATCGTTCTGTTAGACTCGCAGCCAGTCCTGTCATTTCCAACCGCGGCGCAATTACCGCAGAATTGGGCGGCCATGATTCAACGCGTGCTTGGCATCATCGCTGGCGTCGATCGCAAAACCCTGGACAGCTGTCCGGCATCGGACAAATTGTGGGCGGCGCATCTCGGTGCTTCGCTCTGCCTGTCTTTCATCGTCGTGCTCGGTGTCTCGTTTCACGCCAGCGGCTATATGATCGAAAGCGTGACAACGCGCCTGCTCGTCTCCAGCGTCATCGCGCTGACCGTGCTGATGTTCGATCGTGCGCTGTGCCAGTCGGACTGGTTCTATCAGGGCACGCTGTGGAACACTGCACCGATCGTCTCGAACGCCGAAGCCAAACAGACTGCGTGGCGCTTTGTCCGCGTCGGTATCCGGTTATCGATGTCGTTTGGGCTGGCCTGGGTGATCGCGATGTTCCTGGAGCTGGCGATCTTCTCGGGCACCATCAACGAGAAGATCGAGGCTGACCGCGTCGCCGCCAACCAGCCGATCTACGCCAAGATCGCGAAGTACGAAGGTCAGCTCGACGCCGAAGTGAAGCGCCGCCAGGCCGGCATCGACGAACTCGAAGCGCTGCACCGCGCCGCGCTGACCGAGACACCGGCGCAGGAGCCCACCACCAAGACACGCGCCGACGAGATCGACCAGCAGATCAAGGCGCTCAACGCACGCGAGACCGAAATCCGTAACACCATTGCCGAGATCGGCGCCGCTATCCAGCGCTACACGGTGGACATGAATGCCGAGGAGTACGGGCTGAAAGCCAGTCCGGGCAATTCCGGCCGTCCTGGCGCCGGTCCGCGCTACGAATTCGCCCGGAAGCAGCGCGAAGCAGCCCAGGCACAGCGCGCCGAGCGCGAGGCCGAGATCAATCAGATTCATCAGCGCCGCGAAGAACTCCGCGCCGCGCAAGCCAAGGTCAGCGCCGACGCCGTGGCCGCGCGCGAGCAGGACCGCGTCGCCATCAAGGCCAAGGCCGACGCGCTGCAGGCGCGGATCGACGATGCCCGCGCCGAGCTGAAGCAGTTCGAGATCCAAAAGGCGGTGAACGTCGAAGCGTTCCGCAAGCAGGCGCTGGCGGAGTCGTACTACCAGGACAAGCGCGACCGCATCGATCCGCTGACGCGGATCGCGGCCTATCAGGAACTGAAGAACGATCCCAAGGACGGCGGCACCATGACGCTGTTCTCCTGGATGACGCGGTTCTTCATCATCTTCCTGGAAATCGTCCCGGTGGTTGCGAAAATCTTCTTCTCGCCGCCGTCGGTCTACGCCGCCAAGATCCAGGCCGAAGTCGAACGCGCCCGCCAGCGCATCGAGAACAACGAAGACCTCGACGACGACAAGCCTGAACCGGCTCCGGCAATGGTCGCGCCGACGGCTGCAGCG